>NZ_VMLT01000059.1:0-52295 GCF_013276815.1 Streptococcus sp. 1055
TTCGAAATAGCCAACCATCCATCGTGTATTGCACCATCAACATTCAAAATATAAGGTCTACCAAAACTCATAGAATTAGTTAACAAAAATGTACCTTTTTTTACAAATCTAGTTTTGTTAAGCCCTGATTTTTTGATTTTTTCTTTAACATTATTTATATACTTTTCACCCTTTTCAGTATCACCTATTTTTATCCAATTTATTCCATCTACTTCAGAAGTAAGATAATCTTTGATTGGTCGTGGAGAGCCACCTCTGATAATTTCAACCAATGTAGAAAACCTCACCCACTCCCAAGTATCAGGAATATCATAAGGAACATCAATTTCTTGAGTACTTCCATCAGCAAACTTCCCATAATGTTTCCCATCATCACCACGAAATATCTCGGTTTCCTTTTTATCTCGTTTGATTTTTCCTTCACTGATAAGTTTTTCTTTTTCAGCTTTAATTCTCTTTAACAATTCACTTGCAGGTTCGTCATTGGGATTTTGCGGCACTAATTTCCCTTCCATCGCTCTTTGAAGGATACTTGCTTTAAGTTGTTCTGGTGTCATTATTTATCCTCCAACAACTGCAAAATATCAGCTAATACATTATCAATTTTATGATTTAAAGCCGCTCTTTCCGCTTGATAATTCTGAATCAACTCAAAGGGATTTAAGATTTCCTCTTCCTCTTTTGGAAAACCACACTGGTCTAAATTATAATTCAACTCAGCCAATTCACTAGGTGTAAATGATTTAGATTTGTAGAACTTACCTTCCAGAATCTCTTCACGATTTTCCCACCAGTCACGAACAGGATTGAAGTGTTCTGACTTCATCGGCTTAGTTTTAGAGAAATTTTTATAACCATCTGGCATATCTAAACGATAAAACCAAGTTTCTTCTGTTTTCTTTGTTTTATCAAAGAAAAGAATGTTCGTATGGATTCCTGTATACGGTGCAAAGACACTATGAGGCAACCTAATAATCGTATGCAAGTTGAACTCATCTACCAGTTTTTGTTTCAAGCGAGTTTTTACACCTTCACCAAATAGAAAACCATCAGGTAAAATAACTCCAACACGACCATTTTCTTTCAAACGATACATAATGACAGCCATAAATAAATCAGCCGTTTCAGAACTCCGTAATTCTGCTGGAAAGTTATTTTTTATTGTTTCTAATTCTGACCCTCCAAAAGGTGGATTCATCATAATAATGTCAAATTTTTCATCATCCGTATATTCACGAACATTTTTCTCCAAAGTATTTCCATGAACAATTTTAGGGTCATCAATTTCGTGAAGAAACAGATTTGTAACTGCTAAAAGATGAGGAAATGCTTTCTTTTCAATACCAAAAACAGCTGTATTATATTTTTTTGTATCTTCACTAGTTTTACGTTGACTACTTAAACGGTTCAGAGTCGAAGTCAAGAAGCCTCCTGTTCCGCAAGCAAGGTCTGCCATTGATTCTCCAAGTTTTGGGTCAAGAACTTCGGCAATAAAATCAGTCGCTGCACGTGGCGTATAAAATTCTCCTGAGTTCCCAGCATTTTGAATATCTTTAAGAATTTTTTCGTAAATATCATTAAACGAATGACGATCTTCAGGGCTGTTGAAATCAACTTCATCAATAACATTGATGACTTGGCGTAACAAGACGCCATTTTTCATATAGTTGTTCGCATCTTCAAAAGCTGATTTAACAATCGTTTTTCGAATAGGCATATTTGAAGTTATTTCAAGCTCTTTCAACTCTTTGAATAACTTGTTATTGACAAAATCAAGTAATTCATCGCCTGTCAATACCCGTTCCCCATTTTGAGCATGAGCCCAATTTCGCCATTTTAATTCCTCTGGGATAATTGACTCATACTCGTCTTCTTCTAATTCCCAAACCATTTCACGGCTATCATAAATTTTTAAGAATAATAACCAAGACATTTGCTCAATACGTTGAGCATCACCATTAACACCAGCATCGTTTCGAGTGATATCTTGAATTCTTTTTACAAATGATGTAATTGACATACTTTCCTTTCATTAAGCTACTGTAAATAGCTCTTTCTCCAATTCTTTAATTGCTTGTAAATATCGTTTTTTATCTCCAAAATAAGTATTGATGATTTTGAAGGTTCCACCATATATCTGAAATTCTGGAAGTTTTAATGTTTCAATGCTTTCGAGTTCTCCAATACCTTTATCCATGTATTTGTCCAGTAAAATTTCCAAAACAGCACGCGCTTCCTCACTATATTTATATAAATATCCGCTTTGTTTGAGTTTATTGATACGTTCCGTTTTGGTTAATTCTTTTTGACCATAGGCAAGTTTTAGGAGTAAATCAAAATCATCGATTTCTTGTTCTGATATTCCCTCCGACTCTCGAATAGCATCTAGATAAACTCCTTTTTTATAAAGTTCGTCTAAGATAAGCTTCTTTTTATCCGCCGTATGCCAAACTGTGATAAAATCGTTCAAAGTGGCGTAGCTACCTAAGATATTCTTCCGAGTGTAGTCGGTCAGGCTTTCGGTAATCAGTTTCCCGTTTTCATCCAATACTTGAACAGTAGAATTAAGAATGGTAACCTGCTTGTCTGTAACGATATATTTTTCTACTGGGTCACCACCTTCGTTTACAAAACCAGGTGTAGTACCATTGTTTGTTTTTGCGCCCGTTTCCAGAACCTTCACTGGTTCACCATCAAAATCAGGGTCAGCAAACAAATTGGTAACATTTCGAAAATCAATAATCGTAAAAAATTCTTTCCCCTTTTGAGGATAAAGACGTGTGCCACGACCAATAATTTGTTTAAATTCAGTCATGGATTGGATATTAGAGTCTAAAACAATCAAACGACATGTTTTAGCATTAACTCCTGTCGTTAATAATTTAGACGTTGTTACAATAGCGGGAAAATTAGAATTGACATCCATAAAGTTATCCAGTTGAGCTTTTCCTTCAGCGTTGTCACCAGTTACTTGCATGACATAACGATAGTCTTCTTGGACTAAGTCTAGATTCTCTTTTACAAGTGCAGCACGCATTCGCTCGGCATGGTCAATATCAACACAAAAAACAATTGTTTTATCAAATCGTGCATTGCTTTGCTTCATATAATCAGAAACAAACTTGGCAACTCTTTGCGTTCTATCATCAATGACAATGGTTTTGTCAAAATCTTTCCTGCCGTAGTACCTATCTTCTATTAATTGTCCGTTAGTATCAACTTTTCCAGTTTCTGGACGATAACCATCCACATCCACATCTAAATTAACCCTCATAACACGATATGGAGCCAAAAAACCATCCTCGATTCCCTGTTTTAAACTATAAGTATAGATTGGCTCACCAAAGTATTCCGTATTGGAAGCATTCTTGGTTTCTTTAGGAGTAGCGGTCATCCCAATCTGTGTCGCAGAACTGAAATAATTAATCACCTTACGCCAGTTACTGTCTTCCTTAGCTGAACCACGGTGCGCTTCATCAATTACGATTAAATCAAAGAAGTCTTTGTCAAATTTTTGATAATGTGTTTCAGTTCCATCTTCACCAGTTAGTTGCTGATAAAGCCCTAGATAAATTTCAAAAGAATTTAATTTTTCAGGAGCAGTCAAAAGTTTTGGTGTAATTTTCGTCATTACCTTTTCGAATGGCCTAAAGTCTTCAGCCATCGTTTGGTCTACTAAGATGTTTCTATCTGCTAAGAATAAAACTCGTTTAGCCAAACCAGCTTTTCGAAGGCGATGAATAATTTGAAAAGCCATGAACGTTTTCCCCGTTCCTGTTGCCATCACAAACATTACTCGTTTTTGTCCTCTGGCAACTGTTTCAATAGTACGGTTGATAGCTATTTGCTGATAATAGCGTGGCGTTTTCATTGAGAAGGCATCTATATAGTATGGAGTTGAGATAGCTTCTGTAATCTCGTACGTCAATCCTTTTTCCTTCGTCATACGAGAAAATAATTCTTCACGAGTAGGGAATTCGTCTAACTCCAGCTCACGTTCTTCTCTCGTGATACGGTCGTGTTCAATAAAGCCATCACCATTCGAAGAATAAACAAATGGAACATCTAAAATCTCTCCATATTCAATAGCTTGTTGTAATCCTGCTCGAACGCTGTGTTTATTATCCTTTGCCTCAACAATTGCAATTCGAGTTCCAAATTGGTAATACAGTGAATAGTCTGATTTTTTTCCTTCTTTACGACGAGCCTTATCTCCTCTAACTTCAATTCGACCATCAGTGAAGTATTCTTCGTAAGCGATATGCTCACCATTTTTCCATCCTTTGGCTACAATAGCAGGAGTGATGAAATTTGCTTTAATATCCTCCTCACTCATTTCTTTCTTAGACTTTATAAACTCAACCATATTGAACCCTCCGCATTCTAAAAATCTACTTCTCCATAAAATAAACTATCAGAACAAATTATACTTCTATTATATCACACTTATAAAAATACTCTGCTAAATTGTTGAAAATAAGTATGCAATATATTTTCGCATCGCGTCAGATTATCTCCGCATAACACCGCTATTTTCCGCTGTTTTCGGCAGGCGACTTATTATCATTCTATAAGCACTTTCAGTCGGGCTGGTGAGCTATTTTTCAAAAATAAATAATCACATTTAAACATTTTGAAAGTAAAAAATATCTACATCAGTCGTTCAAAAACTGGCGTAAATTTTGCTATAATATTTTCGTTTAAATAAAGATTTTTTTATGCCAAACGGATTTTAACAATGCGGATGCTTCCTATTTTACTTCTCTTTTTAGCTCTACTACCGTTTTTCTCAAAGTTTGTCACTGGAGGTAGTTCTTTCAGTTGGAAAGTGTTTTTGATTTTCATAATAGATTGGGTTTTATTGATAGTCCATGCGATTCAGATTTCTTATATTTTTTGGAGATTGTTTCAAAAGTGGAAAGAATTATCTAATAAATAACGCTAGGCATGTTTTCTAATTTTGGGGTAAGACAATGAATAGCAGAGTAGAATTTCGGATTTTCACCATTGTTGATTTGGACAAGGAAGAAGAGTATTTGCATGAGATGCATTTGAAAGGTTGGAGATATAGAACGGTTCGTTTTGGTTTGTTCTATCTTGACCAATGTCAACCAGACGATGTCATCTACCGTATCTATGATTCTAGATTTCTTAAAAAATATAAGCATGAACTGCAAGATTTTAGAAATAGAGGTTGGGAATTGATAGGAGCAGGTTTTTGTTCGATTCTTCGTAAATCGGCTTCTGATATACTTTCAGAGGATCAAGTCTATATGAGTAATAATCTCAGGTGGGAAGTTATGCGATCTAGACTTCGTTACTGTACAGCTACTTTCTTAGGAGGTTTTGTTGTTTGTATGAGTTTGTTTCGAGAAGAACTGTCGCAATCTTTCTTTGTTATTTTTGCTCTATATGCCTTTATGATTTCTTATCTAATCTATGGTTATTTCAGACTAAAAAGTAAATACCGAGTAGATGGAAGGCAGGGTTCTAGGTCTTCAGACTGATTTTTAGCACTCTTGATAAAAGAGTGCTAATTTTTTGAATTTTTATCTTGACATTCTCTTCTAAGGGTGTATAATAGAATCATAAATTAGCACTTGAATGTATCGAGTGCTAATTTATCAGACAGAGAGGAGTGATGAGATGGTTACAGAGCGTCAGCAGGATATTTTAAATCTGATTATTGACATCTTTACCAAAACGCACGAACCTGTCGGATCCAAAGCCTTGCAAGAGTCTATTAACTCTAGCAGTGCAACCATTCGTAATGACATGGCGGCTCTAGAAAAGCAAGGTTTGCTTGAAAAGGCTCATACTTCAAGCGGTCGGATGCCAAGTATTGCTGGTTTTCAGTACTATGTAAAACACTCACTGGATTTTGATCAACTGGCTGAAAATGAGGTATATGAGATTGTCAAAGCCTTTGATCAGGAATTCTTCAAACTGGAGGATATTCTGCAAGAAGCTGCTAATCTACTGACAGACCTGAGTGGCTGTACGGTAGTGGCACTGGATGTTGAGCCGAGCAGGCAACGTTTGACAGCCTTTGATATCGTTGTTTTGGGGCAACATACAGCCTTGGCAGTATTCACCCTAGACGAGTCGCGAACGGTTACCAGTCAGTTTCTGATTCCAAGGAACTTCTTGCAGGAAGATTTGCTGAAACTGAAGAGCATCATTCAGGAACGTTTCCTCGGTCACACCGTTTTAGATATTCACTACAAGATTCGGACGGAGATTCCGCAGATTATCCAGCGTTACTTTACAACAACGGACAATGTGATCGATCTCTTTGAACATATCTTTAAGGAAATGTTCAACGAAAACATTGTGGTGGCGGGCAAGGTTAATCTCTTGAATTTTGCCAATCTAGCAGTCTATCAGTTCTTTGATCAACCGCAAAAGGTGGCTCTGGAGATTCGTGAGGGGTTGCGTGAAGATCAGATGCAAAACGTCCGTGTTGCAGACAGTCAGGAGTCCTGTCTAGCTGACCTAGCTGTGATTAGTAGCAAGTTCCTCATTCCTTATCGGGGAGTTGGAATTCTAGCCATTATCGGTCCAGTCAATCTGGATTACCAACAGCTAATCAACCAAGTCAATGTGGTCAACCGTGTTTTGACCATGAAGTTGACAGATTTTTACCGCTACCTCAGCAGTAATCATTACGAAGTACATTAAGATTGAAATCATTAAAGGAGGCGAAAATGGCCCAAGATATAAAAAATGAAGAAGTAGAAGAAGTTCAAGAAGAGGAAGTTGTGGAAACAGCTGAAGAAACAACTCCTGAGAAGTCTGAGTTGGACTTGGCGAATGAACGTGCAGATGAGTTCGAAAACAAATACCTTCGCGCTCATGCGGAAATGCAAAATATCCAACGCCGTGCTAATGAAGAGCGTCAAAACATGCAACGTTATCGTAGCCAGGACTTAGCAAAAGCGATTCTCCCTTCTTTGGATAACCTTGAGCGTGCACTCGCGGTTGAAGGATTGACAGACGATGTCAAAAAAGGATTGGAGATGGTGCAAGAAAGCTTGATTCACGCTTTGAAAGAAGAAGGAATCAAAGAAATCGCAGCTGACGGTAAATTTGACCATAACTACCATATGGCCATCCAAACTCTCCCAGCAGACGATGAACACCCGGCAGATACCATCGCCCAAGTTTTCCAAAAAGGCTACAAACTCTATGATCGCATCCTACGCCCAGCCATGGTAGTTGTTTACAACTAGGCAATTCTGACGGTAGCTAAAGCAACTCGTCAGAAAACGGCAATCGCTATGGCGTTTGCCTAGCCTCCTTATTAACTCGTCGTCGAAATAAAATCGATTTCGACTTCTCGTGTCGCAATTTACATAATAGAAAACTTGTCCGAAACGACAATAAACTATGAAGAAAGATAAGAGGCAAGCCGGAGGCTTGCAAGGAAGATATTTCCCGCCGTGGTAAAAGTTTCAGTAGCTTTTGCTACTGAAACAGGGGATTTTTGAGACAATAGGCTCAAAAATAAGTGATGAAATCCCGAAGGGAGTTGCTCACGTCCCCACCACTTAAGGGAAATATAAAAAAAGAAAATTAACTAACAAGGAGAAAAACACATGTCTAAAATTATCGGTATTGACTTAGGTACAACAAACTCAGCAGTAGCAGTTCTTGAAGGAACTGAAAGTAAAATCATCGCAAACCCAGAAGGAAACCGCACAACTCCATCTGTAGTCTCATTCAAAAACGGAGAAATCATTGTTGGTGACGCTGCGAAACGTCAAGCAGTTACAAACCCAGATACAGTTATCTCTATCAAATCTAAAATGGGAACTTCTGAAAAAGTTTCTGCTAATGGAAAAGAATACACTCCACAAGAAATCTCAGCTATGATTCTTCAATACTTGAAAGGATACGCTGAAGACTATCTTGGTGAAAAAGTAACCAAAGCAGTTATCACAGTTCCTGCTTACTTCAACGACGCTCAACGTCAAGCAACAAAAGACGCTGGTAAAATTGCTGGTCTTGAAGTAGAACGTATTGTCAACGAACCAACTGCAGCAGCCCTTGCTTACGGTTTGGACAAGACTGATAAAGAAGAAAAAATCTTGGTATTTGACCTTGGTGGTGGTACATTCGACGTTTCTATCCTTGAATTGGGTGACGGTGTCTTCGACGTATTGTCAACTGCAGGGGACAACAAACTTGGTGGTGATGACTTTGACCAAAAAATCATCGACCACTTGGTAGCAGAATTCAAAAAAGAAAACGGTATTGACTTGTCTACTGACAAGATGGCAATGCAACGTTTGAAAGATGCAGCTGAAAAAGCGAAGAAAGACCTTTCTGGTGTAACTTCAACTCAAATCAGCTTACCATTCATCACTGCAGGCGAGGCTGGACCTCTTCACTTGGAAATGACTTTGACTCGTGCGAAATTTGACGATTTGACTCGTGACCTTGTAGAACGCACAAAGGTTCCAGTTCGTCAAGCCCTTTCAGATGCAGGTTTGAGCTTGTCAGAAATCGACGAAGTTATCCTTGTTGGTGGTTCAACTCGTATCCCAGCCGTTGTTGAAGCTGTTAAGGCTGAAACTGGTAAAGAACCAAACAAATCAGTAAACCCTGATGAAGTTGTGGCTATGGGTGCTGCTATCCAAGGTGGTGTCATCACTGGTGACGTTAAAGACGTTGTCCTTCTTGACGTAACACCATTGTCACTTGGTATTGAAACAATGGGTGGAGTCTTCACAAAACTCATTGACCGCAACACAACAATTCCAACATCTAAATCACAAGTCTTCTCAACTGCAGCAGACAACCAACCAGCCGTTGATATCCACGTTCTTCAAGGTGAACGCCCAATGGCAGCAGATAACAAGACTCTTGGACGTTTCCAATTGACCGATATCCCAGCTGCACCTCGTGGAATTCCTCAAATCGAAGTAACATTTGACATCGACAAGAACGGTATCGTGTCTGTTAAAGCTAAAGACCTTGGAACTCAAAAAGAACAAACTATTGTGATCCAATCTAACTCAGGTTTGACTGACGAAGAAATTGACCGCATGATGAAAGATGCAGAAGCTAACGCTGAAGCAGATAAGAAACGTAAAGAAGAAGTTGACCTTCGTAACGAAGTAGACCAAGCGATCTTTGCGACTGAAAAGACAATCAAGGAAACTGAAGGCAAAGGATTCGACGCAGAACGTGACGCTGCCCAATCTGCCCTTGATGACCTTAAAAAAGCTCAAGAAGACAACAATTTGGACGATATGAAAGCAAAACTTGAAGCATTGAACGAAAAAGCTCAAGGACTTGCTGTTAAACTCTACGAACAAGCAGCAGCAGCGCAACAAGCTCAAGCAGGAGCAGAAGGCACACAAGCAACAGGAAACGCAGGCGATGACGTCGTAGACGGAGAGTTTACTGAAAAGTAAGATGAGTGTATTGGCTGAAGAATATCTAAAAAATACACGAAAAGTTTATAATGATTTCTGTAATAAAGCTGATAGTTATGAGTCTGCAAAAGATTTTATAGATAATATTCCAGCAGTATATTTGGCTAGGTATAAAGCAATTATTTTAGCTGAGCATGAAAGTTGTGTTAAAAATGATGAGGCGGTAAGGAATTTTGTTACTTCAGTATTGTTGTCAGCGCTAGTATCAGCACTAGTATCAGCAACCATACAAAAACCAGAATTTATAATATCGTTTATAATGGGCATGATTTGGGTTGTCGGTGTATTCCTTCTAATCTATTGGAATTTTATAGCAAATACTAAGAAGAGACAAAAATATATAAATATTTCTGTACTTATAGGATATTTAAAATCAAAATAAAGTTAATTTACTTATTTGCAGAGGTTGCAACCCAGCCTCTGTTTTTCGATAAAAAGGGACGGAATATCATTTGTTTGGGTTTTGTCTCATCAATATGAAAGAAAGGAACAAATGTGTTCAGGGAATTGAACACGGGTTCCCAAATTTCTTACTTAATATAACAGAAAGGAATTGAACCCGACCTAAATTCTCGGAAAAAAGATAAATCTGTCTAGGAGCATCGCTCCAGCGTCAGATTTCCTATTTTTCAGTCGAATTTTACGGTCTTGGTATCTTGTATGAACAATACTGAATTTTATGATCGTCTGGGGGTGTCAAAAAACGCTTCGGCAGACGAGATCAAAAAGGCTTATCGTAAGCTTTCGAAAAAATATCACCCAGATATCAATAAGGAGCCTGGTGCTGAGGAAAAGTACAAGGAAGTTCAAGAAGCCTATGAGACTTTGAGTGACGACCAAAAACGGGCTGCCTATGACCAATATGGTGCTGCAGGCGCCAATGGTGGATTTGGAGGCTTCGGTGGTGGAGCTGGCGGTTTCAATGGGGCAGGTGGCTTCGGTGGTTTTGAGGACATTTTCTCAAGTTTCTTCGGCGGAGGCGGTGCTTCACGCAATCCAAATGCTCCTCGCCAAGGGGATGACCTCCAGTATCGTGTGAACTTGACCTTTGAAGAAGCTATTTTTGGAGCTGAAAAAGAAGTTAAATACAACCGTGAAGCAAGCTGTCGTACATGTAATGGCTCAGGTGCTAAGCCAGGAACCAGTCCAGTCACTTGTGGACGCTGTCATGGTGCTGGTGTCATTAACGTCGATACGCAGACTCCGCTTGGTATGATGCGTCGTCAAGTAACCTGTGATGTCTGTCACGGTCGCGGAAAAGAAATCAAAGATCCATGTACAACCTGTCACGGAACAGGGCATGAAAAACAAGATCATAGCGTACATGTCAAAATTCCTGCTGGTGTGGAAACTGGTCAACAAATTCGCCTAGCTGGTCAAGGTGAAGCTGGATTTAACGGTGGACCTTATGGTGACTTGTACGTGGTTGTTTCTGTGGAAGCCAGCGATAAGTTTGAACGTGAAGGAACTACTATCTTCTACAATCTCAACCTCAACTTTGTCCAAGCAGCTCTTGGTGACACAGTAGATATTCCAACTGTTCACGGTGATGTTGAATTGGTTGTCCCAGAGGGAACTCAGACTGGTAAGAAATTCCGCCTACGTGGCAAAGGAGCTCCGAGTCTTCGTGGTGGTGCAGTTGGTGACCAATATGTTACCGTTAATGTCGTAACACCAACAGGCTTGAACGATCGTCAAAAAGCAGCCTTGAAAGAATTTGCAGCTGCTGGTGATTTAAAAGTCAATCCAAAGAAAAAGGGCTTCTTTGACCATATTAAAGATGCCTTTGAAGGAGAATAATACTCTTCGAAAATCAAATTCAAACCACGTCAGCGTTGCCTTGCCGTACTCAAGTACAGCCTGCGGCTAGCTTCCTAGTTTGCTCTTTGATTTTCATTGAGTATAAACAAAAAGAGCCGAGTGGCTCTTTTTGTTTATAGATTTTTTAAGACTTTCCTTAAGTAATGACGGACGGTAGCGATCTTCTTCGAAGTTCCATACCTAAACTTTGAGCCTAGGTCTCAAAGTTTCCGGACGAGTCTGAGACAAAAAGATTTTGATTTCAGGAATTCTTTATTATAAATTTTAAAAATCGATAGATTAGATAAAAAAGCGAACAAGACAGAATTCTGAGTGTCAGATAACTCGTTTTGTTCGCTTTTTATATTGAAGATTAGACTTTTATCCCAGACTCGTTTTCAGTACGGCGGAAAATCTTCGATTTAGTTGTGAAATGGTGAATGATACTCTTTAAAAATCTCCTCAAACCACGTCAGCGTCGGCTTGTCTACAACCTCAAAACTGTNNAAAACGGTGTTTTGAGCAGCCTGCGCCTAGCTTTCTAGTTTGCTCTTTGATTTTTATTGAGTATGAGTTGCCTAAATTATGATGTATAGTTGATGGGATATAACTTGTTTACGTTTTAAAAAAGAGCCGACTGGCTCTTTTTACTTATCTTCGATTTCCTGTGTTTCTTTAATCACAGCTAGTCTAGTCTGGATATCCTTTTCCAAGACCTTAAACTTGTAAGTCAGGTCTTCTTGATATTCCTTGATGAGTTCTTTTTGCTGGTCAATGATTTGTAGGCTGTTTTGGATAATATCCACATCGTCCTTGATAGCTTGAACGCGGTCAGTGGTATTCAAGACTTCATCTGTGATGGTTTGGCGATTTTTTGTGAGCAGATAACTTCCAGCTGCAGCTCCTGCAAATAGCAATAGATTGGATAATTTCATGGCAACTCCTTAGGCATTTTTGATGGTTTCAGCGACTTGAGCGAGTTTGTCAAAGTCTGGTTCGTGGGCGATAAAATCAATCTTAAGGTCATCGTCCGCACTGTAGCGAGGTACGAGGTGAACATGGGTATGAAAGACGGTTTGACCTGCGACTTCTTCACAGTTAGCAATGATATTCATACCAGTAGCCTTGGTAGCTTTCATGACTTTTTGAGCTACTTTTGGTACTTGGGCAAAGAGTTGGCTGGCGCTAGTAGCATCCATTTCTAAAAGATTACGATAGTGTTCTTTTGGCACGACCAAGGTGTGTCCTGGTGTCACTTGAGAGATATCAAGAAAGGCAAGAACCTGCTCATCTTCATATACTTTTGAAGCAGGAATTTCCCCTGCGATGATTTTACAAAAAATGCAATCTGACATAAAATCTACCTCTACTGTACTGAATTTTGATATAATATAGCTACATTATACCAGATTTGGAGAAAATATGTTAGAAATTAAAAACCTGACAGGTGGCTATGTTCATGTCCCTGTTTTGAAAGATGTGTCTTTTACTGTTGAAAGTGGGCAGTTGGTCGGTTTGATTGGTCTCAATGGTGCTGGAAAATCGACGACCATCAATGAAATTATCGGTCTGTTGACACCTTATAGTGGCTCCATCAATATCAATGGCCTGACCCTGCAAGAAGATGCGACAAGTTACCGCAAGCAAATTGGCTACATTCCTGAGACACCTAGCTTGTATGAGGAATTGACCCTCAGAGAGCATATCGAAACGGTTGCCATGGCTTATGGTATTGAGCAAGATCTTGCTTTTGATCGAGTAGAACCTTTGTTAAAAATGTTCCGTCTGGACCAGAAATTAGACTGGTTCCCTGTTCATTTTTCAAAAGGGATGAAGCAGAAGGTCATGATTATCTGTGCTTTTGTGGTGGATCCAAGTCTTTTCATCGTGGATGAGCCTTTCCTTGGTCTTGACCCGTTGGCTATTGCGGACTTGATTCAGCTTTTGGAAGTGGAAAAGCAAAAAGGCAAGTCTATTCTCATGAGTACCCACGTGCTGGATTCAGCGGAAAAGATGTGTGATGCTTTTGTCATTCTTCACAAAGGGGAAGTGCGTGCTAAGGGAAATCTCCTGCAACTGCGCGAAGCCTTTAACATGCCTGAGGCTAGTTTGAATGATATTTACTTGGCTCTGACCAAAGAGGAGGACCTATGAAAGACTTGTTTTTAAAGAGAAAGCAGGCTTTTCGTAAGGAGTGTCTTGGTTATCTACGTTATGTTCTCAATGACCACTTTGTCTTGTTCCTGCTTGTCCTGCTGGGCTTTCTAGCCTACCAGTACAGTCAACTCTTGCAAGATTTTCCTGAAAATCATTGGCCCATCCTTTTGTTTGTAGGAATTACCTCTGTTTTACTGTTGCTTTGGGGTGGAATTGCCACCTATATGGAGGCTCCAGACAAGCTCTTTCTCTTAGTTGGAGAAGAGGAAATCAAGCTCCATCTCAAGCGTCAAACTGGCATTTCCCTAGTCTTTTGGCTCTTTGTACAGACCCTTTTCTTGCTTTTATTTGCGCCCTTATTTTTAGCCATGGGTTATGGCTTGCCTGTCTTCCTAATCTATGTGCTTTTGTTTGGGTTAGGTAAATATTTCCTCTTTCGTCAAAAGGCCAGCAAATTTTTCACTGAAACTGGACTGAACTGGGACTATGTCATTTCCCAAGAAAGCAAGCGCAAACAAGTCTTGCTTCGTTTCTTTGCCCTCTTTACGCAGGTAAAGGGAATTTCAAACAGCGTCAAGCGTCGTGCCTATCTGGACTTTATCCTAAAGGTTGTTCAGAAGGTGCCTGGGAAGATTTGGCAAAATCTCTATCTTCGTTCTTATTTGCGAAATGGAGATCTCTTTGCGCTCAGTCTCCGTCTGCTCCTACTTTCCTTGCTGGCGCAGGTCTTTATCGAGCAAGCTTGGATTGCGACAGCAGTGGTAGTTCTCTTTAACTACCTCTTGCTCTTCCAGTTGCTGGCCCTCTATCATGCCTTTAACTACCAGTATTTGACTCAACTCTTTCCACTGGACAAGGGGCAAAAGGAAAAAGGCTTGCAGGCGGTAGTCCGAGGATTGACCAGTTTTGTTTTACTTGTGGAATTAGTTGTCGGGTTGATTACCTTCCAAGAAAAACTAGCCCTTCTAGCCTTGCTGGGTGCAGGTTTGGTTTTACTAGTCTTGTACCTACCTTATCAGGTAAAACGTCAGATGCAGGATTAACATTGCTTATATGATATTAAAAAAGAAGTTGAGTTCCGTTTGTCTCAGCTTCTTTTTAGTTGCTACAGGATAATGGTTGGCCCGTAGAGACTCAACTTGGTCTTGACTTGGTCAAAGTGAAAGCGATCATAGGCCCGCCAAGCGGCGCGAGTGGGAGCATCTGGATCAAGAGCGCTGAGTCCCATGAGAAGACTGGAAGTCTGGTAAAATTTTTCCAGTTCAATCAAGACTCGATTATCCACTGTCTCAGCCTTGGCTAGAAAACCAAGAATAGAGTTTAATTGCTCCTGAAAGCGGACGTCGTCAGCGGTTGCCTGTCTGCATGCTTGGTAGGCTTTGTTTAAGTCAGTTATCAGTGCCTGAGCAGTTTTAATTGGGTCTGTCATTTACGTGACCTCCTATATAATTTATGTTTTAAGGTAAGGGATTGTGTAAATCTCCTAGTGAGGCACCTATATTATTAGCAACATTGCCAACTATGTTGCCCCAATCAATGATACATTTACCATTATCAAGATTAGCTTTATTATATGAATATCCATTTCTACATAGTACATTATCGCTAATCATATGAAACGGAGAATACCATCCATATGGAATACTACCGCCATTTATATGAGAAAGTTCGATTGATGTTAATTGTTTTGTTTTATTTGACTTGGCCATAAATTTCTCCTTGTTATATTTACGTCAATTGCAATAGAGTATATTTATAGGGTGTTAATCATGGTGGATGTGAATAAATCATATGCACCCCTCCTTTTTTGATGATTTTTAAAGTTGTTGCAAACATAGTCTTTCTATAATCATAGTCTATCACTTTTATCTCCTTTTTCACCTTCAAATCTTTAATTGTCCTTGAAATGTCTTGAATTGCGCTGAGTGAATTTTATGATAAAATAGTTGTAACCTCATCATGATGTTTTAGAAAAATAATCCTTTTAGGAACTTTCAAAGACTGTTTAGGATTGGGTGTGCTTGTGTTAGATTTTTTCTGTTATTCTTTTCTTAGGAGGAGAATCCAATGAAACATATGATTATTCAGACACAGAAAACAGTTTATAAAGTAAACATCGACGATGTCTACTATATCCAAGCACATCCAACTAAAGCCCATACCGTACAGATTGTTACAGAAGAAGCTAGTTTTAATATGGTTCAAAATTTAAGTGATCTTGAGAACCAATATGGGGAAACCTTGATGAGATGTCATCGAAATTGTTTGGTCAATCTTGATAAAGTAAAATCGATTGATTTTCAAGAAAGAATCCTTTTTCTTGGAGAAGAAGGTCAATACGCTGTCAAGTATGCCAGACGTCGCTATAGAGAAATTCGTCAAAAATGGTTGAAAGAAGGAGAGTAAGAAGATGAGAATATTTGTTTTAGAAGATGATTTTTCCCAACAGACTAGGATTGAAACGACGATTGAGAAACTTTTGAAAGCACATCATATCATTCCTAGCTCTTTTGAGGTATTTGGCAAGCCGGACCAACTGCTGGCAGAGGTGCATGAGAAGGGGGGCCATCAGCTATTCTTTTTGGATATTGAGATTCGAAATGAGGAGATGAAGGGTCTAGAGGTGGCTAGAAAGATTCGGGATCGAGACCCCTATGCCCTGATTGTCTTTGTGACGACTCACTCAGAGTTTATGCCCCTGTCCTTTCGCTACCAAGTGTCTGCTCTGGACTATATTGATAAGGCCTTGTCAGCAGAGGAGTTTGAATCTCGGATCGAGACAGCCCTCCTCTATGCCAATAGTCAAGATAGTAAAAGTCTGGCGGAAGATTGCTTTTACTTTAAATCAAAATTTGCCCAATTTCAGTATCCTTTTAAAGAGGTTTACTATCTCGAAACGTCGCCCAGAGCCCATCGTGTTATTCTTTATACCAAGACAGACAGGCTGGAATTTACAGCGAGTTTAGAGGAGGTTTTTAAGCAGGAACCCCGTCTCTTGCAGTGCCATCGCTCTTTTCTCATCAATCCTGCAAATGTGGTGCATTTGGATAAGAAAGAAAAACTCCTTTTCTTTCCCAATGGTGGAAGTTGTCTGATCGCGCGTTATAAGGTCAGGGAAGTGTCTGAGGCTATTAATAACTTACACTGAACTAGGAGAGTTTATGAATATTGTTTGGATATTATTGCATACACTCATTACTAATGGGCTAGAAATTGTCATTTTCTTTAAGGTAGATGGAATTAATCTTACTTTCGAGAGGATTTTTAAAGCCTTTCTTTTGAAGATACTGTTGGCCTTTGTTTTTGTAATGATTGGCTATATGGTAGGAAATGTTTACCTATCTTATTTTATGGAACCCTTGTACGGCATATGCTTGTCTTTCTTATTGTTAAGAGGGCTTCCTAAAAAACTCCTTTTCTTTTATGGTCTCTTTCCAATGATATTGGTGAATCTCTTTTATAGAGGAGTCTCCTATTTTGTGCTTCCATTTTTGGGACAAGGGCAAGTATATGATGGCTACTCATTTACTGGGTTATGTATAATAATTTTCAATTTCTTCATTTCTCTAGCCTTTTTGAAATGGTTGGACTATGATTTTACTAGTTTGAGAAGGGAGATTCTCGATACAGGTTTTCAAAAGTCCCTGACTAAGATTAACTGGATAATGGGGGCTTACTATTTGGTGATACAAAGTCTGTCTTACTTTGAATATGAGCAAGGTATTCAATCAACGACTGTTCGCCATCTCATCCTAGTGTTCTACCTCCTATTTTTTATGGGGGTTATCAAGAAATTGGATACCTATTTGAAGGACAAACTCCATGATAGACTGAACCAAGAGCAGGCCTTGCGCTATAGAGATATGGAACGCTATAGTCGGCATATAGAGGAGCTTTACAAGGAAGTACGGAGTTTTCGCCATGACTACACCAACCTCTTGACTAGTTTACGTCTGGGTATTGAAGAGGAGGATATGGAGCAGATAAAAGAGGTCTACGGCTCCGTCTTAAAAGATTCCAGTCAGAAATTGCAGGACAATAAATATGACCTTGGGCGATTGTTGAATGTTCGGGACCGCGCCCTCAAAAGTCTCCTAGCAGGGAAATTTCTAAAAGCTAGAGAAAAGAACATTGTCTTTAATGTTGAAGTTCCTGAGGAGATTCAGGTTGAGGGGATGAGCCTACTTGATTTTCTAACCATTGTGTCTATCCTTTGTGATAATGCTATTGAAGCCAGTGCAGAGACTAGTCAACCTCATGTTTCAATTGCCTTTTTTAAAAATGGAGCACAGGAGACCTTTATCATTGAAAACTCCATCAAAAAAGAGAGCATAGATATTTCTGAAATCGTCTCCTTTGGAGCCAGTTCTAAAGGGGAGGATAGAGGAGTTGGTCTCTATACCGTTATGAAGCTTGTGGAAAGTTATCCCAATGCTAGTCTCAATACTACCTGTCAAGATCAAGTCTTTCGTCAGGTGCTTACTATGATACCTACAGAATGATGAAAAAAATAAGACCGAGAGTTCTTGTTACTCGGTCTTATTTTTTATAGTTGTATTGGATGATGAAGTCCTTTCGTATTGTTATGCTTAATTATATTAAGGCTGTATAAGATATCTTCCCACAGTCCTCCACCTGTAATTTGGTTGAGTTCGGTAGTTGTTAGTTCTTGAAATGAAGTTAGGTTTTGTTTCTTATCCATGTTATGATTCTCCTTTTTGATAAGATAATAAATAGTTATAGAGTGTTATCTGAAAATTAATCAGAATGGGTTAAAATTTTATCTTTGAAATAATCAAAATATGTTTTCTTTGCAGTTACACTAGTGACGCGACCTTGTAAGCCATATTGGATGAGTTTACTATCCTCATTAGATAGTTTTGCAAGAGCGGTTAATTTAAAGAGATTACCTTGCTCTGTTCTGGTAGGAGTTTGATCAATTGTCTGAAGTTGGCCGATGATGGTAATGCCGTGATTTCCAATCTTCTCCAGTTTTAATCTTACAGTTTGTCCTTTATCTAGTAGAGGTAGATAGTCAGAAGATACGTAGTAAGTGATTAGTACTTCTCTTGTATCTGTGATGATAGGGAATATTTGAGCAATTTCTGTACCAGTTGGAATTCTATTTTTACCTTCAAATTCGCTGTTCAGATGAATGATACCTTTATTTGGGGCGGTTAAGGTATTGTTTTCTAAGCGCTGTGTCGCTTGATCTAGCTGTACTTTTAATTCTGTTAATTGATTCTCCACGGTTAGTTGTTGCTGAGAAGCTGTCTGTAAAAACTGAGTGCGGAGTACTTCAATTTTAGTTGCTAAACTATTATCATAAGTTGCTACACTTCCGATACCAGCTTGCTGAATTTTGAGGCTTGCGATAGATGATTCAAGACCTGCAATACTTTGATTAATTTGAGATAAAAATGGCTCCTCTGCAGTTCCTTGTGTTTGTCCTTGAGAGGCTACAAGATAACGATTCAAAATTGACTGGTGCGGATTGCCAGTTGGTAAGCGAGCCCTTTTATTTATGATAGCATCTCTCAGCTCTTGATATTCTCCAATTTGTTGTTGAACTTTTGTAATTTCTTGTTCGATGGCTGATGAACTGCTATTGGCAAGATTAGCTTGATTTGAAACTTCAGTGTTAGTCTTTGAGATACCCAGTTCAATATCATGGGATTGTTTAGTAAAATTCCTAAAGGTATTATGGTAGCCAAACTCATCCTCGCCAGAAAAAAGATCAGTCGCTTTTTCTAAGCTTTGTTTCAAAATTCCAAGTCCTTCTTTTTGCTTCTCAAGTCTTTGTAATTGAGTTTCTAAGGCAGTTTTCTGACTTTCTTCCATTGTTTCAGAGTATTTGATGAGTAAGTCACCTTTTTCAACTACTTGATTTGCCACTAAATGATTAGCTAGGATAGGATTATCACTTGTTGACTGAATAGATGCAATGACACTTGTAGGGGCGATTTCTCCTTGGGAAGTAACAGTAATTTCTTTTGTGGCAACAAGGGAGAAAATCAAGATGAAAGTAAACAGTAATGAAAGAGGTATAATTAACACTGTCGCATAGTTATGGTAACGTCTCTGATAAAACTCGACGCTTCTAAAAAGATTAGGATTCATGACATTCTCCTTATTTATTGAATAGATGATGGTAGAAACCTTGCGCCTGCATTAACTCTTGGTGACTACCAACTTCAATGATTTTCCCCTGGTCAAGAACAATGACACGGTTGGTTCGTTCGGCTATACTGAGACGATGGGCTACAAAGAGAATGGTTTTATCAGTTAGGGACATAAGATTATCTATAACTTTTTTCTCAGTCAAGACATCAAGACCGCTAGTAGCTTCATCCAGTATTAAAACAGGAGCTTTAGTTAAAAGAGCACGAGCGAGGGCTATTCGTTGCTTTTGTCCTCCTGATAGACCAGCTCCATCAGAGAGCTGAGTTTGATAGCCCATAGGCATTCTTTCAATGTCTTGACGGATTTCAGCTAATTCACAAGCTCTTAGAATATCTTCTTGGCTAATCATATTATTACCACCTAAGGTTAAGTTTTCCAAAATAGAGCCATTAAAGATATAGGCTTGTTGGGGTAGGTAATTAATATGACGGCGCAAGACTTTTTTATCAATGTTTTTAATATCCTGATGATTGATAGAAATATGTCCTTTGTAGGGTTCAAAGAAATTGACAATCATTTTGGCTAAAGTTGTTTTACCAGAACCACTGACTCCAACTAGGCTAACCTTATCTCCTTGTTTAATCGTGAGATTAATATCTGTTAAGGTATCTCGTCCAAAACCATACTTATAAGAAAGGTCATCAAATTCAATATCGCCCATCAAAAAATGTGAATGAACAGGGTTTTCTTGAACTTTAAATTCAGATTCGACTAGATAGACTTCGTTCAAACGGTTATTAGCGACCTTCGCAGATTGGAGTTTGGTTTGGAGGTTGATAATATTTTCCATAGGAGTTGTAAAGTAAGAAAGAAGTGTGTTAAAGGTAATCAGCTGACCGATAGAAATTTTACTCGACATGACTAATTGAGCGCCAAACCATAGGATAAGGATATTCAGAACTAATTTTGTTCCCTGCTTTAAACTCGTTTGTAAAATAGAATACTTACTGAGCTTAAAGGATTTTTCCAAATAATCTACAAATTCGCTGTCTATATTTTGATAGCGATTTTCTTCACTCGTGAGCGACTTTATAGTTTCAATCCCGTTGATATCTTCGATAATGGCAGAGCTAACCATAGAATTACTTTGCATGACATCATGGTTCATTTTTTCGAAAGGCTTCATAAAAGAAAAGATGATGAACATGTATATAGGAATGGAAATAAGAGAAAGAAGGAAGAGATTAGGGTTTTGTGCCAGTAAGACGCCTCCTACAAGAATCAGAATAGAAACATCCAGAAAAAGAGAAAGAATGGTAGAAGCCAAGGCATCTATAATAGAGTTAGCATCTGTGAACCGTGAAATGATTTCTCCTGTACGACGTGTCGCAAAGAAAGACATAGGAAGTTCAAAAATATGGCGAATATAGGATAAAATTACATCAATACTTAATCTTTGACTCAGAACAGTTAGGAGATAATCTCTGGAGAAGCTCATGACTTGTTGGAGGATATAGGTGATAACCAGACCAACTGAGATGATTCCTAAAGTTGATTTCATCTGATTTGGAATGTATTCATCCAAGATTCCTTGGAGATAATAAGAACCACCGATATTGATAATCGTGACCAATAAGCTTGAGAGAACAATGTAAGCAATGAGAGATTTTTGTTTGAAAATCAGAGGAAGGAAGCTTAGTAGACCATTCTTTTTATCTTTATGGGGTTGATAGCTGGGTTTGGGAGCTAGAAAAATAGCTACTCCAGTCCATTCAGAGAAAAAGCGTTCTTTTGACATTTTAGTGATTTTTACAGAAGGGTCAGGATCACCAATAACCAGATAGTCTTTCTTTGTTTGATAGACAACATAGTAATGTTGGAGTTTTCCTTCTTTGTTAACGTGAACGATAAATGGATAGGGGACATCACTCATGTCAAAGAGAGTTTTATCTGCTTGAACAGGTCTTGTTTCAAAGCCCATTTCATCAGCGGCTTTTACAATGCCAAGAGCAGTCGTCCCTTCTTTATTGGTCTTTGCAAGTTCTCTCAAGTGAGCTAGAGAAAAATCTGAACCATAGAATTTAGCAATCGAGGCTAAGGCAGCAACACCGCAGTCTCTAGCATCTATTTGAGGAACAAATGTACGTTTATAAGAAGTCATTGGCAATTCCTTTCATATAGTAGATAGGTATATTATGCCATAAAAATAAGTTCATATTTTATGAAATCTTGAATAGTCATTGAAACTTCCTGAATGGTAAAAAAGTGATTAGAAATTTTTTAGAGGTGGTTTTAAATAAAAAAGCTAATTTAAGACGTTTCGATGACAATTCAAGATTTAGATGAAAAATTTTAAAAAACAATGATATACTAAACTTGTCAAAGTTGCAACAAGACAAAAATTAAAAATAAAAAAGGAGTATTTGTCATGAATACAAAAATGATGTCACAATTTTCTGTTATGGATAATGAAATGCTTGCTCGTGTTGAAGGTGGAGATAAAGTAGGGGCTGGAGAAGTTGTTCAAGCATTAGGAATTTGTACAATAGGAGGTGCAGCTCTGGGGAGTGTTATCCCAGTTGTGGGAACTCTTGCCGGCGGGATTTTAGGAGCACAGTTTTGTACAGCGGCTTGGGGAGCTTTTAGAGCAAGTTAAACTTTTAGAGATATAGTAGATTGAGAATAGTAGTAAAAGGAGGTGATTTATATGAAATACAGATTATTTCTTATTATTTTCTTGAGTAGTGTTTTGGATATTCTTTTAGGTACATTTTTGAAAATCTCGAATGTATCGATTGGATGGCTTGTTCTCTACAGTGGCTTATTTGAAGCAGGAGTTTTCCTTCTTGCTAATAAAGGTTTGGCGGTAAAAATTAAGGAAGCAGACATTCAAAATCGCTTTAAATTTATTTTTGGAAAAACGCTATGGTTTCAAATTCTTTTGCTCATCTTTTTGATGGTCAAACTGTATCTTGGTTTGGAGGCGAGGCTAATCTTATTCTATGGAAATATTTTCATTGTCTTTAATGCTTTAGTTTATCTTTTGTCTACTAGCCAAATTAATTTAACAAAGAAAGTGTGAAAAGAATGGAACAATCAGTAAATAATTTTATCATTTTACCTGATGAAAAACTAACAACGATAACAGCTGGAGATAAACAACTTGCAGACAGATTTTTAAGTGGAGTAGGTGGTGCGGTTGAGGGGATTTCGCTTTGTGCGCAGACAATCCCTTTCCCAACCCCGCAGATTTATTTAATTTGTGCAGCTGGTGGGGCGGCAGTTTCAGTTTTATGGCCACATTAGAGAAACCTGATTATGCATATATAACACAAAAAAGCATCCAGAATCGGTATGAAACCAAGGATTCTAGATGCTTTTCTCTTTTCGCCCATTGGGTGCTGTTTTTACTGGAAAAAAGGGAGTTTCTCCTTTATGATATAAGTTCAAAAAATAAAAACAAAAGGACACTCCAATGCTCAGTATATCAAATAAGTCTATGAAAAACAATACTTTATCACACTTTTCTTTCGATGGTGGAAATCTGATCAATCAAGCTGGTTCTCTGCTTTTCAAATAACTCTTCACAAAGTTGAATCTAAAAGAAATCATGTCAAAACACCTTGTGACCGATGATAAGCGACGCTATTATCACTATTCGGATATCGATATTGTCATCCAATTTCTTTTAGTGATTATTAACCTGGCTTCTATTTTGGTCACTGTTTACCTCACTAGGAAAATGAGAGTTTGAAGATGATGATTTGGTTAGTCCTAGAACCAATCAACTTATGTATATCGGCTTGACAGGTTTTATGTCTATTATCTATTTGTATAGAGGTATCACAGTAGCAGAATCCTATCAACAACTAATCGCTTATATTGGCGCTATTCTCTGCTCAACCATCATGCTTCTGCTCATTTGGGGTTTGAAGTATTATAAAAAGTAGAGCTTAATAAAGTATAAAGGGGTAAGTGTTTTCGCAATACTTACCCTTTTATAATGAAGTTTTTGCAATTCAAGATGTTTCGATGACCATTTAAGATTTATATGAATTTGTAATCTTAAATAAGGTAAGATAAAGTTAACAAATGTAAAGGAGTATTCTTATGAAGAAACAAAAGATAAAATCGCTATTACTTGTACCACTTGTATTTGCATCTATTACTGCAGGTCTTGTATATGCAGAAGAACAGCCTACTACTTCATCTACCCAGGCGAATGATAGTTCTCTTGTGGCACCAGATTTGCCATCGACTAAGGAAAAGGTGGAGCATAAACCTTCTGTTGTAACCCCAGAAGAGTATGAGAAGAATGTTACGGACTTTAAAAAGATAGATATTGAAGCTGTACGTCAATCTTTTACAGAGGATCAATTGGAACATACTATTTATTTTGGTAGAAAAACTTGCTCTCATTGTCGTCAATTTTCTCCTGAATTGAAAGAATTTAATAACTTGATTGAAAAGAAGTTAGAGTATTATGATTTGGATGGTAAGGATTTTGATGGGGAAGCAAGAGAGTTTCTATTTAAAAAAGTCGGTATTCCAGGAACACCAACAATTTTGTATTTAAAAAATGGACATTCGATATCTGGATGGGTTGGTGGCGGAGCAACTGCACAACAGGTGTATGATTATATGTACTCGAGAAACTCACCTAAGCAAACGGAGACAGTGAAATCTTCTGAGGAAACAGTAACTGAAAGTGTCCGTGATGAGAATACTAGAAGTGACAGCATGAATATTAGTGATAAAGTTGTAAGTGACAGCAAAGGTATGAGTGATGAAAAAAGAACCGAAATGAAAATATCCAATGATAATCCCAATTCTAATAGTGAAAATAGTGGGAAAGTGGAGAGTACAAACTCAACTTCTAAAGCTAAAACTACTCAATCTGGCAATTTAGCAATGTTAGACAATAAGAATCAATCGGAAACTCTCAAACCTATTTTTGATGTTGCTCAAGAAAATAAAACTCCTTCAACTGATGTTAAGGGGACTGATTATGTAAGCAAATCTATTACTTCGAATGAAAAATTATTACCGAAAACAGGAGAGGAAGAAAGTTACCAACTGCTTCGGCTGGCTGTCGCGTTTTTTATGGCTTCTGTAATGATTAAAGTGAAACAAAAAATTCATAAATAAAAATAGATGGTAAACAGGTGCAATGATACTATTTGTTTGTAATAACATATAGCTAACATTTGCCTATAGACAAGAGTGAAAGGGCAAGTATGTTTTTCATGCTTGCTTTTTAAATTTTTTACAATTCAAGATGTTTTGATGACCATTCGTGATTTGGATGGAAAATTTTAAAAAATAGTAGTATACTAACCTTATTAAGGTTGCAATAGGACAAAAATTAAACATAAAAAAGGAGATATTCGTCATGGATACAAAAATGATGTCACAATTTGCAGTTATGGATAATGAAATGCTTGCTCGTATAGAGGGTGGGGATGTATCTGATATTTATAGAGGGTACGCTAATCAGGTAAGTCCATTCGGTTCTTACCCTCCTATATTAAAAAATTCAGGTCCTTTTCCAGTAAGTGGTTACTGCCCGCGCGGTTATCATGACCGTGGTTATATAGGAGCAGGTTTTCATTTATGTGGAATATAGGCTGAAATACAAGAAATGAGGAAGAATTTCTATGAAAAAGTATCAGTTTGTCTTCAAAATAAGTGCAGTCTTGTCTTACCTATTTTTCGTATTTGGTCTTTCTCAGATGACGCTTATTGTTCAAAATTATTGGCAATTTTCTTCCCAGATTGGCAATTTCGTCTGGATTCAAAATCTCTTGAGTCTGCTATTTAGTGGGGTCATGATTTGGATTCTGGTTAAGACAGGGCACGGCTATCTTTTTCGCATTCCGAGAAAAAAATGGCTTTGGTATTCGATTTTGACAGTATTAGTGCTAGTGCTCCAGATCTCTTTTAACGTTCAGACAGCTAAACATGTTCAGTCAACTGCTGAAGGTTGGGCTGTATTGATCGGTTATAGTGGGACCAACTTTGCCGAGCTGGGTATCTATATAACTTTATTCTTTCTGACTCCACTTATGGAAGAGCTGATCTATAGAGGATTACTGCAACACGTCTTTTTTAAGCATTCGAGATTTGGCCTTGATTTGCTTCTTCCGTCAATTTTATTTGCTCTTCCTCATTTTTCAAGCCTGCCTAGTCTGTTAGATATTTTCATCTTTGCAACATCTGGCATCATCTTTGCTAGTTTGACCCGCTATACCAAGAGCATTTATCCTTCCTATGCGGTGCATGTGATCAATAATATTTTCGCAACATTACCATTTTTGCTCACTTTTCTACATAGGGTCTTGGGGTAAAAAAACAAAAGGCTTGCTTTTCAGCCATAGAGGAGGTTATCATGTATAAACACTTATTTTTCCTAGATTCAAAAACCTTAGACTGGTTGACACCTTATATTCTGGTCTTGGCTTCTGACACCATTGCCTTTAATGTTTTTGTGCTAACCTTTGTATCTGTTGTGGTCTTTTATTTCCTGAATCCCATGCTATCTTTAATGGCTATCTTCTTAGGGGCTAGTTATGTGGTTGGATTTTGGTTGCTAAAATGGTTTGTTTTGGAAAGGTTAGAGCTAAAGGATGACGCGTAGGAAGTCTGTTTGGTGAGGAGGATAATTTTATGGAGTTTTTTGATAAATTTCATGCCTTGTGCTTTGGATTTTTAGTACTAATAATCGTCATTACAGTTCCTTATACGATTAACCATGGGGATTTTTTTCAAAATGAATCTGAATTGATTATTGTAAGTCTTCTAGTAACCTCGCTGAGTGTTGTTTATGCTAGACAGTTTGAAATGATTTCTTTTGGGATGTTAAGCAAGAAAGAACTTTTGCTTTTCATTGCAATCTTTCTTCTAAGCGTTCTTGAGACGCTAGTTTATATTCATTTCTTCGCTGTTTCTTCTGGCGCAGGAGTTCAACACTTGGCGGAAGTCAGCAGAGGAATTTCCCTGTCTTTGATTTTGACTTCCACAGTTTTTGGCCCCATCCAGGAGGAACTCATTTTCAGAGGACTTCTTCAAGGTGCGGTTTTTGACAACTCTTGGTTAGGGCTTGTGCTAACTTCCTCTCTCTTTTCTTTTATGCATGGACCTTCTAATGTGCCTTCGTTTATTTTTTATCTACTTGGGGGCTTGTTACTGGGCTTTGCTTATAAAAAGAGCCAAAACTTATGGGTTTCTATTCTAGTCCACATGTTTTACAATAGTTGGCCACTCTTATATTATTTATAAAAATTATGAAAAGGTAAGTAGGAGATTGTGCTTACCTTTTTCTTTCTATAATGATACCCAAGCCAATCCAGAGGCTTTTCTTTGAGAATCGGGTGTGGAGCGGTTGACGAATAGGCCAAAAACTAGTAGAATAGTAAGGAAACTTTATACGGAGGAAAAAAATGGATTTGGGTGATAATGAGCTAACACTGACTCCCATACCTGGGAAAAGTGGCAAGGCTTATATGGGTAGCTATCCTGATGGGAAGCGTATCTTTGTAAAAATGAACACCTCTCCAATCCTACCTGGTCTAGCTAGAGAACAAATTGCTCCACAATTATTATGGAGTCGCCGTTTGGCAGATGGGCGTGATATGTGTGCTCAAGAATGGTTGACAGGCAAGATATTGACCCCCTATGATATGAATCGTAAACAAATCGTCAATATTTTAACCCGCCTTCATCGCTCACGTCCTTTGATGACACAGTTGAGTCGTTTGGGCTATGCCATGGAAACACCTGTAGATTTACTACAGTCTTGGCAGGAAACGGCTCCAGATGCTTTGCGTAAAAATCATTTTATCAGTGAAGTGATGGCTGATTTACGTCAGACTATTCCAGGATTTAGAGAGGACTATGCGACCATTGTCCATGGAGATGTACGACATAGTAATTGGATTGAGACAGATAGTGGCTTGATTTATTTGGTAGATTGGGATTCGGTTCGCTTGACCGACCGCATGTTTGATGTGGCCCATATGCTCTGCCATTATATTCCAGAACATCAGTGGAAGGAATGGTTGACCTACTACGGTTACAAGTATAATCAAACGGTATTAAGTAAATTGTATTGGTACGGTCAATTGTCTTATTTGAGCCAGATTTCCAAGTATTATATGAACCAAGATTTAGAAAATGTTAATCGGGAGATTCATGGCTTGCGTCACTTCCGAGACAAGTATGGAAAGAGAAGATGAGAGTTAGAAATCGTAAAGGGGCGACAGAATTACTAGAGGCAAATCCCCAGTATGTGGTCCTCAATCCCTTGGAAGCCAAGGGGAAATGGCGGGACTTGTTTGGCAATGACAATCCCATTCATGTGGAAGTTGGAAGTGGGAAGGGTGCCTTTGTTTCAGGTATGGCAAAGCAGAACCCTGACATCAACTATATCGGGATTGATATTCAAAAGTCTGTTTTAAGCTATGCTTTAGACAAGGTTCTTGAAGTTGGAGTGCCTAACATCAAGCTCTTGTGGGTAGATGGTTCTGACTTGACTGACTACTTTGAAGACGGTGAGATTGATCGCTTGTATCTGAACTTTTCAGATCCATGGCCGAAAAAACGCCATGAAAAGCGTCGTTTGACCTACAAGACCTTCTTGGATACCTTCAAACGTATCTTGCCTGAAAATGGAGAAATTCATTTCAAGACGGATAACCGTGGCTTGTTTGAGTACAGTTTAGTGAGCTTTTCTCAGTATGGCATGAAGCTCAATGGTGTCTGGCTAGACTTACATGCCAGTGATTTTGAAGGCAATGTCATGACAGAATACGAGCAAAAATTCTCCAATAAGGGGCAAGTTATCTACCGAGTTGAGGTAGAATTTTAAGAAATAGCCTGAAATCAGGCTGTATAAGTGCTTTTGCTTTACATAAGTTAGCAAATGTGATATACTAAGAGTAAGAATATGAAAAGTGAGGCGGGGAAATATCTTCGCCTCTTGCTTATGAGGAGGTGGACGCAATCGCAACAATCGTAGAATTAGTCAGAGAAGTTGTAGAACCTGTCATAGAAGCTCCTTTCGAGCTCGTGGATATCGAGTATGGAAAGATTGGCAGTGACATGATTCTCAGTATTTTTGTAGATAAACCTGAAGGAATTACCTTGAACGACACGGCAGACTTGACAGAAATGATCAGTCCTGTCCTAGATACCATCAAGCCAGATCCCTTCCCAGAACAATATTTCCTAGAAATTACCAGTCCAGGCTTGGAACGTCCTTTGAAAACCAAGGATGCCGTCGCTGGAGCGGTTGGAAAATACATCCATGTCGGGCTCTACCAAGCCATCGATAAGCAAAAGGTCTTTGAAGGAACCTTGTTGGCCTTCGAAGAGGACGAGTTGACTATGGAATATATGGACAAGACGCGTAAGAAAACCGTCCAAATTCCATACAGTTTAGTATCAAAAGCACGTTTAGCAGTTAAATTATAGAAAAAGAAAGGATAGCTTTTGAGGATTCAAAAGTGAAGAAAACATGAGTAAAGAAATGCTAGAGGCCTTCCGCATTTTGGAAGAAGACAAGGGAATCAAAAAAGAAGATATCATCGACGCAGTAGTAGAGTCGCTTCGTTCCGCTTATCGCAGACGCTATGGTCAGTCAGACAGCGTAGCTATTGACTTCAACGAAAAAACAGGTGACTTTACAGTTTATACTGTCCGTGAAGTTGTTGATGAAGTATTTGATA
Organism: Streptococcus sp. 1055; assembly: GCF_013276815.1. NCBI lineage: Bacteria > Bacillati > Bacillota > Bacilli > Lactobacillales > Streptococcaceae > Streptococcus > Streptococcus sp. 1055. The sequence goes on from NZ_VMLT01000059.1 coordinate 29,249, forward strand.
GCCGTTTGGAAATCAGCTTGAAAGATGCTCTTGCCATTAATTCAGCTTATGAACTTGGAGACAAAATCAAGTTTGAAGAAGCACCAGCTGAGTTTGGTCGTGTAGCAGCCCAATCTGCCAAACAAACCATCATGGAAAAAATGCGCAAGCAAACACGTGCCATCACTTACAATACTTACAAAGAACATGAGCAAGAAATCATGTCTGGTACAGTAGAACGCTTTGACAACCGCTTTATCTATGTCAACCTTGGTAGCATCGAAGCCCAATTGTCAAAACAAGACCAAATTCCTGGAGAAGTTTTTGCTTCTCATGATCGTATCGAAGTTTATGTTTACAAGGTTGAAGACAACCCTCGTGGTGTCAACGTCTTTGTTAGCCGTAGCCATCCAGAAATGATCAAACGTTTGATGGAGCAAGAAATTCCAGAAGTTTATGATGGAACTGTTGAAATCATGAGCGTGGCTCGTGAAGCAGGTGACCGTACGAAGGTTGCTGTTCGTAGCCACAATCCAAACGTGGATGCTATCGGTACAATCGTTGGACGTGGTGGTGCTAATATCAAGAAGATTACTAGCAAATTCCACCCAGCTCGTTACGATGCTAAAAATGACCGCATGGTACCAATCGAAGAAAATATCGATGTTATCGAGTGGGTAGCAGATCCAGCTGAATTTATCTACAATGCCATCGCTCCTGCTGAGGTTGACCAAGTTATCTTTGATGAAAACGACAGCAAACGTGCCTTGGTGGTTGTTCCAGATAACAAGCTTTCTCTTGCCATTGGTCGTCGTGGACAAAACGTGCGCTTGGCGGCTCACTTGACTGGTTACCGTATCGATATCAAGTCTGCTAGCGAATTTGAAGCCATGGAAGAAGCTGATTCAGTAGAGTTGGAAGTAGAAAACGATACTGTAGAAGAATAAAAGCTGCTAGAGGAGGGAAAGATGAAAACGAGAAAAATCCCTTTGCGCAAGTCTGTTGTGTCCAATGAAGTGATTGATAAGCGTGATTTGCTTCGTATTGTCAAGAACAAGGAAGGACAAGTCTTTATCGATCCGACAGGCAAGGCCAATGGCCGCGGCGCTTATATCAAACTAGACAATGCAGAAGCCCTAGAGGCGAAAAAGAAGAAGGTCTTTAACCGCAGCTTTAGCATGGAAGTGGAAGAAAGCTTTTATGATGAGTTGATCGCTTATGTGGATCACAAAGTGAAAAGAAGAGAGTTAGGACTTGAATAAGCAAAAGATAAGTAATCTCTTGGGACTTGCTCAGCGAGCAGGGCGTATCATATCGGGTGAGGAATTGGTGGTCAAGGCCATTCAAGACGGCAAGGCCAAGTTGGTCTTTCTAGCCCATGATGCTGGACCCAACCTGACCAAGAAGATTCAAGATAAAAGTCATTATTATCAAGTAGAAATTGTAACCGTGTTTTCAACACTGGAATTAAGCATAGCAGTCGGAAAATCGAGAAAGGTTTTGGCTGTAACAGATGCTGGATTTACAAAGAAAATGAGGTCTCTTATGGAATAGAAGAGGAGGACATGATTTGTCTAAGAAAAGATTGTACGAAATCGCAAAAGAACTTGGAAAAGAAAGTAAAGAAGTTGTAGCGCGTGCAAAAGAGTTGGGCTTGGATGTGAAAAGCCACTCATCAAGTGTGGAAGAAGCTGTCGCTGCAAAAATTGCTGCCAGCTTTAAGCCTGCAGCTGCTCCGAAAGTAGAAGCAAAACCTGCAGCACCAAAAGTAAGTGCAGAAAAGAAAGCCGAAAAATCTGAGCCAGCTAAACCAGCTGTAGCTAAGGAAGAGGCAAAACCTGCTGAGCCAGTCGCTCCGAAAACAGAAAAAGTAGCAGCTAAACCGCAAAGTCGTAATTTCAAGGCTGAGCGTGAAGCTCGTGCCAAAGAACAGGCAGAACGACGCAAGCAAAATAAGGGCAATAACCGTGACCAACAACAAAACGGAAACCGTCAGAAAAACGACGGTCGCAATGGTGGAAAACAAGGTCAAGGCAACCGCGATAATCGTCGCTTTAATGATCAAGCTAAGAAACAGCAAGGTCAGCAAAATCGAGGAAATGAACGCCGTCAACAAGAGGATAAACGTCCAAATCAAGCGGCTCCACGTGTTGACTTTAAAGCCCGTGCAGCAGCCCTAAAAGCAGAGCAAAATGCTGAATATGCACGTTCAAGTGAGGAACGTTTCAAGCAGTATCAGGCTGCTAAAGAAGCCTTGGCTCAAGCTAACAAACGCAAGGAACCAGAGGAAATCTTTGAAGAAGCGGCTAAGTTAGCTGAACAAGCGCAACAAGCACAGCAAGTTCAAGCAGTGGTTGAAGTCGTCCCTGAGAAAAAAGAACCTGCAGTGGATACACGTCGTAAAAAACAAGCTCGACCAGACAAAAATCGTGACGATTATGATCATGAAGAAGATGGTCCTAGAAAACAACAAAAGAATCGAAGTAGTCAAAATCAAGTGAGAAATCAAAAGAATAGTAACTGGAATAACAACAAAAAGAACAAAAAAGGCAATAACAAGAACAACCGCAATCAGACTCCAAAACCTGTTACAGAGCGTAAATTCCATGAATTGCCAACAGAATTTGAGTATACAGATGGTATGACCGTTGCGGAAATCGCAAAACGTATCAAACGTGAACCAGCTGAAATTGTTAAGAAACTCTTTATGATGGGTGTCATGGCCACACAAAACCAATCCTTGGATGGGGAAACAATTGAACTCCTCATGGTGGATTACGGTATCGAAGCCAAACAAAAGGTTGAAGTGGATAATGCTGACATCGAACGTTTCTTTGTCGAAGATGGTTATCTCAATGAAGATGAATTGGTTGAGCGTCCACCAGTTGTTACTATCATGGGACACGTTGACCACGGTAAAACAACCCTTTTGGATACTCTTCGTAACTCACGTGTTGCGACAGGTGAAGCAGGTGGTATTACTCAGCATATCGGTGCCTACCAAATCGTGGAAAATGGTAAGAAGATTACCTTCCTTGATACACCAGGACACGCGGCCTTTACATCAATGCGTGCGCGTGGTGCTTCTGTTACCGATATTACGATCTTGGTCGTAGCGGCAGATGACGGGGTTATGCCTCAGACTATTGAAGCCATCAACCACTCAAAAGCAGCTAACGTTCCAATCATCGTAGCCATTAACAAGATTGATAAACCAGGTGCTAACCCAGAACGCGTTATCGGTGAATTGGCAGAGCATGGTGTGATGTCAACCGCTTGGGGTGGAGATTCTGAATTTGTTGAAATCTCAGCTAAATTCAACCAAAATATCGAAGAATTGTTGGAAACAGTCCTTCTTGTAGCTGAAATCCAAGAACTCAAGGCAGACCCAACAGTGCGTGCAATCGGTACGGTTATCGAAGCGCGCTTGGATAAAGGAAAAGGTGCGGTCGCAACCCTTCTTGTACAACAAGGTACCTTGAATGTTCAAGACCCAATCGTTGTCGGAAATACCTTCGGTCGTGTCCGTGCTATGACCAACGACCTTGGTCGTCGTGTTAAAGTTGCTGGACCATCAACACCAGTCTCTATCACAGGTTTGAACGAAGCACCGATGGCGGGTGACCACTTTGCCGTTTACGAGGATGAAAAATCTGCGCGTGCAGCAGGTGAAGAGCGTGCCAAACGTGCCCTCATGAAACAACGTCAAGCTACCCAACGTGTTAGCCTTGAAAATCTCTTTGATACCCTTAAAGCTGGGGAACTCAAATCTGTTAATGTTATCATCAAGGCTGATGTACAAGGTTCTGTTGAAGCCCTTTCTGCCTCACTTCAAAAGATTGACGTGGAAGGTGTCAAAGTGACTATCGTCCACTCAGCGGTCGGTGCTATCAACGAATCAGACGTGACCCTTGCCGAAGCTTCAAATGCCTTTATCGTTGGTTTCAACGTACGCCCTACACCACAAGCTCGTCAACAAGCAGAAGCTGACGATGTGGAAATCCGTCTTCACAGCATTATCTACAAGGTTATCGAAGAGATGGAAGAAGCTATGAAAGGGATGCTTGATCCAGAATTTGAAGAAAAAGTTATTGGTGAAGCGGTTATCCGTGAAACCTTCAAGGTGTCTAAAGTGGGAACTATCGGTGGATTTATGGTTATCAACGGTAAGGTTGCCCGTGACTCTAAAGTCCGTGTTATCCGTGATGGTGTCGTTATCTATGATGGTGAACTCGCAAGCTTGAAACACTATAAAGACGACGTGAAAGAAGTGACAAACGGTCGTGAAGGTGGATTGATGATCGACGGCTACAATGATATCAAGACTGATGATGTGATTGAGGCCTACGTCATGGAAGAAATCAAACGATAATAGAGAAACGATAGCTCATTTGACTCGTCGTCAACAGCGCCTTGATGAACTTCAGTTCTATCTAAGGCTTGTTTCCTAGATTCAAATGGCTCTAGTTCCTCTATCTAATAAAAATAGCTAGGTCTGCTGGCCTAGCTTTTGGTTCAAAGTAGAGAAAGGAATATCATGGCAAATCATTTCCGTACAGATCGTGTGGGCATGGAAATCAAGCGTGAAGTCAATGAGATTTTGCAAAAGAAAGTCCGTGATCCACGTGTCCAAGGTGTGACCATCACAGATGTTCAGATGCTGGGTGACTTGTCTGTTGCCAAGGTTTATTACACCATTTTGAGTAACCTTGCTTCGGATAACCAAAAAGCCCAAATCGGGCTTGAAAAAGCAACTGGTACCATCAAACGTGAACTTGGTCGCAATTTGAAATTGTACAAAATCCCAGATTTGACCTTCGTCAAAGACGAGTCCATCGAGTATGGAAACAAGATTGACGAGATGCTACGCAATCTGGATAAGAACTAAAGAAGAGGGGCAACCCTCTTTTTTGGTGGAGAAAAAGGCAATAAAACATGATGGGGGAATCTTTCTAGACTTATACTCAATGAAAATCAAAGAGCAAACTAGGAAACTAGCCGCAGGCTGTATTGGAGTAGGGCAAGGTGAAGCTGACGTAGTTTGAATTTGATTTTCGAAGAGTATTAAAAATTATTAAAAAGATTTATAAAATTTAGATAGTGTGATATTATGAGATAAAGATACAAGAGAAAGAGGTATTTATATGGCTGAACAAGACTTAGCTATGCAAGTATTGCAACAAGTGGTGAAACTACCTGTTGTTAAGGTTGATCGTTCGAAGTTTTTAGTGGATAAGTTTTCCAAAGAATTAGATCCACAGGACATTCCTACCTTATTAGAACAAGACCCAACGTCTCTCTTATCTTAAGAAATCTTAGATTGAGTGGCTAATGCCTGTATTAGGGATAATGTTTTATTAGCGAGTGGGACTTCTGTTGTTGCAGGATTACCAGGTGGACTTGCCATGGCAATTACCATACCAGCGAATATAGCTCAATTTTATGCTTTTTCTTTAAAATTAGCTCAAGAACTAGGGTATATTTTATGAGATATGTGAGAAGGAAATATAAAAGAGAATGATGAAATACAAATGTAATAGGTACATATATGTGGTATACTAGTTATAGTAGATTTTAATTGCTTATATCGAGTGAATTCTCATATTAGTGAGGAATTTTTAAATGGAATTACAATTTAATTTAGAACTAGTAGAAACCTATAAAAGTAATAGTCAGAAGGCACGTATCTTAATGGAGGATTGGGTTTATCGTCAGTCTTATTGCCCTAATTGTGGGAAAAATCCTTTAAATCATTTTGAAAATAATAGACCTGTAGCAGATTTTTACTGTAATCATTGTAGTGAGGAGTTTGAACTAAAGAGCAAAAAAGGAAATTTTTCATCAACAATCAATGATGGTGCTTATGCAACGATGATGGAGCGTGTGCAGGTAGATAATAATCCTAATTTCTTTTTTAACTTATACAAAAAATTTTGAGGTAAATAATTTTCTTGTCCTTCCGAAGCAATTTGTTACACTGAAATCAATTATTCAAAGGAAGCCACTTGCGCCAACTGCTAGACGAGCAGGTTGGATTGGTTGTAACATTGATTTATCACAAGTACTTTCTAAAGGAAGAATATTTTTTGTGAAAAATGGACAAGTTAGAGATCCAGAAAAAGTTACAAAAGTATTTAAGCAAAGTTTATTTTTAAGGAAGAACTCTCTTTCAGTAAGAGGTTGGACAATAGAAATTCTAAATTGTATAGATAAGATAGAGGGTTCAGAATTTACCCTTGAAGATATGTATCGTTTTGAAAGTGACCTAAAAAATATCTTTGTTAAGAACAATCATATCAAAGAAAAGATTAGGCAACAGCTTCAAATATTAAGAGACAAAGAAATAATAGAATTTAAAGGTAGAGGAAAGTATCGGAAATTATGAAAACTTATGTGTAATGGTTTATACTTTATCAGACCCTGATTGTGTGAGGTGGTTGTCTGAAAATATGGAGTTTGGTGATGAGAAACAACTTTTTTATTGAATAAAAAATATAGCTGGGAATATGGAGATGAATTACCAGAGTGGTTGGAAAGCCCAAAACTATATAGATTATTGCTAATAAGTGAATGATTGGAAAGCAATTTAAAACTGAAAAAGTATACAGTAGAAATTACAGAAACTTTATCACGTTTAGTAAGTATAGAGGCTGAAAATCCAGATGAAGCCGAACGACTTGTAAGAGAAAAGTATAAGAGTTGTGAAATTGTTCTTGATTCAGATGATTTTCAGAACTATGACACTAGCATATATGATTAGATAGATGTTTTTATTTTGTCACACAAAAAAGAGGCTCGCACCTCTTTTTTAGTTTCAGATAAATTAATCAATTTTTTTAATAAATTTAGCAATTTCTTTTACAATCTCAGTAACCAAAGCATTTCCCATAAAAAACATTCTCATTTTATCAGATACCTCTACAATAGATCCATCTGACAATTTCTTTTTAGCTGTCCAATCATCTGGGAAATCCTGAAGGCGTTCAGCTTCAATGGGTGTAATTAATCTATATTTATTGTTTACAAATAATAAATGTGTGGAACGATTAACTGTTCCTTCGGATGTAAGCATTGTTCGTCCTGGAAGGTTTAAATCATCATAAGGGGACATTCCTCCTTCTGAATAGATGTATTGATGTCCGTCAGAGGATGTTCGTTCAATTTTCTTAGGTCCTCTAAGATATTGAAATTTTTCCAATTTTGACTGATCAGTTAAAAAATATTTTTCAGGTACTTCAGACTCATCTTGAAGAATTTCTCCTAGAGTGATAGGATTGCCATTGTAATTAGGTTCTGTATCAATAGAATAGTATTTTCCATGTCTCATAATTCCTGTATTCCAAACAGTACCAGTAAAAGTATCTGAAACTTCAACTATATCATTTGGTAACTCATAAAACACATGACGATTTTTAACTGCTATAGGTTTAATAGGAAATTGTTTTGCAAATAGACCTTGATTGAAAATATAGTCATCATACCTATTATCTTCAAAGATTTCTTCATTTTTTTCGTAAAGATTGTCATTTTTTTGGGCAAAGACTGTATCATTTCGATATACGAAAAAGAATACACGACGTCTTCGTTGGCTTCTTCCATACTCAGCAGCATTAATAACTCTCCACTCTACAGAATATCCGAGATTATTAAAAGCTGTGAGCATGATTGCAAAATCACGTCCTCTCTGTTTTGAGGGCGCTTTTAAAAGCCTATCCACGTTTTCCAGAATTAAGTATTTGGGTTTAATGATTTCAGTTGCTCTAATGATTTCCCAAAATAAAACTCCTTTTTTTCCTTCAATACCTTTTTCATCTTTCTTGCTACGCGCAACAGAGTAATCTTGGCAAGGAAAACCACCGACAATCATATCGGCATCCATTTTGGAAAATTGTTCGTCTGTTACATCAGAGATACTAATATTGATGTTTTCGCTATTGGGGAAGTGATAATCATAGACCTCAAATGCGTCTTGAGATTTACGAGATGGTTCCCATTGGTTTGCCCATTTTGTTTTAAAGAGTTGCTTATCGGCATTTTCTAATCCTATCCGAAAACCGCCAACTCCAGCAAATAGTTCGAGAACTTTCATCTTTTCTCCTTCATTTTTTTACAGTTTAATCCATTATATACTATTTTCAATGATTGATCAAGTATTAATGTTTGCTTTAGTTTAATTTGATATAATATAAAAGATAGGAGAAGAAAATGGATCAAAACTTATTTAACTATAACGATGAAGATATCGATAGTGTTATTGAATATTCTCATAAACTATTAAATAGAAAATTTTCCGATGTTATGGAAGAGTATAATCGTTCGCTTTATAAATCATATGACGATCATAATGATAGAGTAGTCTCTGAGGTACAAGATAAAGCAATTAGTATGAAGTCAAAAGGGCAGTATGGAAATTATATTGAAAAATATTTCTATGGTTACCAGCCAAATAGTGACTCGGAAGCTGACTTTGAAAAAATAGGTGTAGAGTTAAAAGTTACTCCTTTTAAGATAAACAAAAATGGGACACTTAGTGCAAAAGAACGACTTGTATTAACAATACTAAACTATATGGAGGAAAATTTAGAGGATTTTTACTCCACTCATTTATGGAAAAAATGTGCAAAGATTTTGTTATTGTTTTACAATGGCTTAATTCCCAATCAAACAATGAAGGACTATGTCATTGAAAAAATATTTTTATATGAATGGTTTGAGGAGGATATGGCAGTCATCCTTGAAGACTATCAGAAGATTATAGATAAAATCAAAAATGGAAGGGCACATGAATTATCAGAATCAGATGGAAACTATTTATCAACTTGTACAAAAGGTGCAGGTAAAGGAAAGGATTTAAGACAGCAACCATTTAGTCATGAATTAGCAAAACAAAGAGCTTGGGAATTAAAATCAAGTTATATGACCTATCTGATTAATCATAAAATTTTTAACCAATCAGATCAAGAAAGTGTTTTGGCTAATTTTAGGGGTGAAAAAAAGTCATTTACTGAGGTTATTGCAGAGAAGATTCTTTCCTACAAAGGTTTCTCTGAACAAAAGTTATATGATAGATTTGAAGTGAATCCCAAGGCAAAAGGTAAGAATAGTACTCTGATTAGAAAAATTTTAGGCTTGACAGGGGATTTGGATAAGACCAAAGAATTTCAAAAAGCAAACATGAATTTGAGAGTTATTCGAGTAGATAAGAATAATTTACCTAAGGAAGACTCTCCATTTAAAACTTATTGTTTTAAAGAATTAGCAGCAACAGATAGTTAGGAATCATCACATGTTTATAATGAAATTTATAATAAACGATTCCTTTTCGTTATTTTTAAGGAAATTGAACCTAAGCTATTTGTATTAGATTCTATCAAATTTTGGGGATTTCAGGATAGACAATTAGAAGAAATCCAAAGAGTGTGGCAGGAAACTAGACAAATTATTTCTGACGGAGTTAAATTAACTCAAAATGGTAATAAAGTTTCAACTAATTTCCCTCAAAGTAAGATAAATAGAATTCTATTTACGAAATTACATGCTACCAATGCTTACTATGAAATTGAAAAAGGAAAATTTGTTGGGAAAGGCTCATTATCTGATACAGATGAACTTCCAGATGGACGTAGGATTACAAAACACTCCTTTTGGATGCCTAAGAAGTTTATAAAAGAAATATTAGATGGGAATTGGGATTGATAGTATTTATAATCAATTTGTGATAAACAAAAAAAGAGGCTCACACCTCTTTTTCTTATTTCTTTTTATGATTTAATACGGCATTGAGGACAATGGCGAGTAGGCTGGCTACGACGATTCCGTTTGAGAAGAACATTTGGAAGGCTGTCGGCATGCTGACAAAGAGATTACTGTTGTTGAGTCCGACACCTGCAGCGATTGAAACAGCTGCGATAAGGAAGTTATGTTCATTGTTAGCAAAGTCAACACGAGCGAGGATTTGCATCCCTTGAATGGATACAAAACCAAACATCACCAGCATGGCACCACCGAGGACAGGGCTCGGAATGATTTGAGCAAGGGCACCAAACTTAGGAAGGAGTCCAAGGAGAACCAGGAAACCAGCTGCGTAGTAGATTGGCAGGCGAGTCTTGATACCTGATAATTTAACCAAACCAACGTTTTGTGAAAATCCGGTGTAAGGGAAGGTGTTAAAGATTCCTCCGAGAAGTACGGCCAAACCTTCTGCGCGGTAACCGTTGCGCAGGCGCGTGCTGTCGATTGGATCTTTCGTGATATCAGACAAGGCTAGGTAAACACCAGTCGACTCAACCATAGACACCGTTGCGATGATACACATCATGACAATAGATGAGATTTCAAAGGTTGGCATCCCAAAGTAGAGTGGAGTTGGGACATGGACAAGTGGTGCTGACGCAACAGGAGAGAAGTCCACCAAACCCATGCTAGCAGCAATGGCGGTTCCAACAACCAGACCAATCAAAATAGAGATAGACTTGATAAATCCTTTGGTAAAGATGTTGATCAAGAGGATAATCAGAACAGTAATAGCTGCAAGCAAGAGACTTTGACCAGTTGGTTCTGGAACGTTATTTCCCATATTTCCAATAGCGACAGGGATCAAGGTTAAACCAATCGTGGTAATAACAGATCCTGTTACGATAGATGGGAAGAGATTGGCTACTTTTGAGAAGATGCCTGAAACAAGAACCACGTAAATCCCTGATGCGATAAGGGCACCAAACATAGCACCACTACCATGGCTTTGTCCAATCATAATCAAGGGAGCGACTGACTGGAAGGCCACTCCGAGAACGACTGGGAGTCCAATCCCAAAGTATTTGTTGAGTTGGAGTTGGAGGAAGGTTGCCACACCACACATGAAGATATCTGTGGAAATCAGGTAGGTCAACTGCTCAGCTGAATAGCCAAGGGCTGTCGCAATCATGATGGGAACCAGGATGGATCCTGAGTACATGGCTAGTAAGTGCTGCAAGCCAAGAACGGCTGCTTGCGAATGTTTTTCTTGAGTTTGCATTAGAGATCTGCCTCCTTAAATACGACTTGACCATTTTCAAAACGATCCAAACGAGCGAGTGATAGAACAGAGTAACCTGCTTTTTCAAGCAAATCACGGCCATCTTGGAAAGATTTTTCAATTACGATACCGATAGCTTCGACTGTGGCTCCAGCCTGTTCGATGATCTGAATCAAGCCTTTAGCAGCTTGGCCGTTAGCAAGGAAATCGTCGATAATCAATACCTTGTCCTCTGGTGAGAGGAATTTTCCAGCGATAGAAACGGTGCTGGTTACCTGCTTGGTAAAGGAGTAGACTTGGGCAGTTAAGATGCCTTCATTCATAGTGATGTTTTTAGCTTTTTTAGCGAAAATCATGGGAACGTTTAAGGCTTCAGCTGTAAAAAGGGCTGGGGCAATGCCTGACGCTTCAATGGTCACAACCTTAGTAATGCCAGCAGCAGCAAATTTTTCAGCAAAAACCTTACCAATCTCTCGCATCAAGCTAAAGTCAACTTGGTGGGTTAAAAAGGAATCCACCTTGAGGATGTTGTCACCCAAGATATGCCCATCCTTGAGGATGCGCTCTTCTAATAATTTCATAAGACCTCCTAAAGTCTAACAGCAAATCCATTTGCTTGTTTATAGTTTCTAGCAAGAAATAGAAAAAGGACTTACTTAATCTCTAAGTAAGTCCACAAAATAGGCATGGCAAAAAGGACCATACCTTACTTCTGACTTACTTATTGTTAGGTGTTCCGGCACCTTGTAGAAACGTCGTGCCAATTCACGACATAAACAAGTAAAACGATATTCAATTTTAAATAGGCTTGAGCCAATGTTTTTATTTTACACTAAATAACTTTAGAAATCAAATATTTTGTTAGTGTTTTGTTTTGAAAAGCGAACAAATATAATAAAAATGGGCAAAAATTAACTTATTGGCTAACATTTAGAAGGTTTTTCCATCATAAAAGGGCATATTATTAGGTTTTTAAATACCTGACAATATGCCTCTTTCTAACTTTAAAGACTTTTTCCCAATCTTTATTATTCTACTCGCTAAATCTTAAAAAATAGCCATCTGGATCCAAAATCGCAAATTCATGGGGATATATAAAGCTATCTCCTACTCGAAATTCTCTTTTTGTCAGGGGACGATGGATAGGATAGTCAGCTTCCAGCAGTTTTTGGTGGAGCTGAGGAACATCTGCAATGCCAAAGGAGAGATTGACACCGCGCCCGAAAGGATAGGTCAGCTGAGCTAATTCTTCTGCGCTGCCTTCTTCTAGCATAAGTTGGCAGTCTTCAAGCGAGAGGAAGAGAAATTTCTCCTCTGGACGCTCGTATTCGACAGAGAATCCTAGCAGGTCGCAGTAGAAGTGGCGTGATTTTTCGATGTCAGATGCTACAAACTCAGGAATGACAGCTTGATAGTCCATTCGTTTTCTCCTTAGAGTTCAATCTCCATGACAATGGGTGTGTGGTCTTGGCGCGCACCGGAGTCAATCATATCAGACTTGGTCACCTTGTCAGCCACGCGGTTGCTTGTCAGCCAGTAGTCGATTCTCCAGCCTGTATTGTTGATTTTAGAAGTCTTGCTGCGCTGTGCCCACCAAGTGTAGCGTTCTGGAACATCGCCGTGAATGTGGCGGAAGGTATCCGTAAATCCAGTTGCTAAAAGGTTGGTAAATCCAGCACGCTCCTCGTCGGTAAATCCTGGTGAACGGCGGTTGCTAGCAGGATTTGCAAGGTCAATCTCATTGTGGGCTACGTTATAGTCACCGGTCGCAAGGACTGGTTTTTCTTTGTCTAGTCCAGCTAAGTACTCAGCATATTTGACATCCCAGACTTGACGTTCTTCCAAGCGTTTGAGACCATCACCAGCATTTGGAGTGTAAACTTGGGTCACGAAAAATTTATCAAATTCCAAAGTGATGATGCGGCCTTCCAAGTCCATGGTAGAAGGGGCACCGATTTCTGGGAAAGTGACAGTAGGTGTGAGTTCTTTCTTATAGAGGAACATGGTACCAGCATAGCCTTTACGGGCAGGTTCTTGGGAAGAGCGCCACGTATTTTCGTAGCCTGGGAAGAGTTCTTCTAAAATTTCCAAGTGTTTCTTTGTAGGCCCCTTGGTAGAAAGTTTGGTTTCTTGGATAGCAATGATATCAGCATTTTCAGCGACCAAGGTTTGTAGGACTTCTTGGGACAATTTGGCACGAGCTGAGTCACTAGTTAGGGCAGCATTGAGGGAATCAATATTCCATGAGATAAGTTTCATAAAGTTACCTTTTTCATTCAGATTATAGATTTTATTATACCAAAAAAAGGTCTATTTCCCCAACGTATGGTTTGAAAAATCACTCTTTAGACTTTATCATGAGAAAATAAAAATCCCCCAAACTATTTAGAAAAAAATCTAAATAGTTCTTGTGTTTAGAATAGAAAGGTGTATAATGTTATTTAGAAAAACATCTAAATAGAAAGTGAAGTTACATATATGTCAAATAAGAGAACAATCCTTCTTTTTGTGGTCTTGGCTTATGCCCTTGCTTGGATAATATGGTTGGCACTATGGATAGGTGGTGTTGGTCTAAATTCTCCATGGAGTCAACTTGCTAGTATTGTAGCCATGTGGATGCCTGCACTTGCAGTCTTTATTTTAGGGAAAATCACGAATCAACCTAGTGGAATCAAATATAAATTAGTTGTGAACCTCAAGAGCAACTGGCGCTTTTACTTACTAGCTATCTGGTTACCAGCAGTCATCAGTTTTTTAGGAGCGGGACTTTATTTTCTTGTATTTCCTAGCAATTTCAGCCTTGGTTTTGAATCTATTCAAGCTATTTTACAAGAAAAAGGAGTCCTTCAATCACCGTTCCCCTTATCTTTCTTGGCCTTGATTCAAATCCTAGCTAGTTTGACCTACGCTCCTTTTCTTAATAGTTTCTTTGCATTGGGAGAGGAAATTGGTTGGCGTGGCTATCTTTACCCAGTGCTAAGAGGACGCTTTTCAATAGTCCAGACTCATGTCTTGCTTGGTCTCATTTGGAGTCTTTGGCATCTACCAATCAATTTACAAGGATATAATTATGGCCTTACTTATTTTGCTTATCCCGTTTTGGGAGTTGTTGCTATGTTTCTATTTTGTTTTAGCCTAGGAATATTGTTAAGCTGGTTGTTAGAAAAGACAGGCTCTATCTGGACTTCAGCACTATTTCATGGGGCAATCAATGCAACTGCAGGTATTGGGTTACTCTTCCAATTACCAGGAGAAAAAGTTTCAAGCCTCTTGATTTTAGACCCATCACCGACAGGAATGCTATCAGTTTTACCTTGCTTAGTCCTAGCCCTACTACTATTACAAAGGGAAAGGAGTCATTATGAGTTTTGCAAATAGTTTTAAAGCCTTATCTCATCCAGTTAGGAGAGAGATTTTAAATTTACTCAAAGCAGGTAGATTATCTGCAGGAGAAATTGCCAGTCAATTCGAGTTGACTAGTGCAACTATTTCACACCATCTCACGATTTTGAAAGCAGCAGATTTGATTCATGAAATGAGAGAGAAAAACTTTATTTACTATGAGTTAAATACATCGGTTTTAGAGGATATAATGGTTTGGTTAGCAGATCTGAAAGGAGATCATTTTGATGAAGATAAAAATCAATAAGAAATTGCTATTATTTACGAGCATTCTCATCCTACTACCTTCCCTTGTAGGTTGTGTTTTCTGGAATCAATTACCAGAGGAGATACCCACTCATTTTAATCTACTGGGTCAAGCAGATGGCTACAATCATAAAATGTCTGCTATCTTTGGATTACCGACTCTCATGCTTTTGATGCATTGGTTGCTTCTATTTTTAATGATTAAGGATCCTAAATCTAGCAATATCAGTTCAAAAATACAAGTTTTGATTTACTGGATTATTCCTTTTGTATCTTGTCTATTAATGATTTCTATCTTCGGAGAATCTTTGGGTTATTCCATGATGAGCGGGATTCTAGCTCAGATTTTTATGGGAGTCGTGATGATCGTAATTGGAAATTATCTACCAAAAACACACCGAAATTATATAATCGGTATTCGACTTCCGTGGACCTTGGAGAGTGATAAAAACTGGAGAAAAACACATCGATTAGCTGGAAAAATTTGGGTATTAGGAGGATTGTTATTGTTTCTAAACTCCTTTGTGCAACTATATGTTTACTGGGTATTCTTCTTGACACTTTTCTTTGTAGTGATAATTCCTAGTGTCTATTCTTATCAATTATCAAAATTAGAATCTTGAAACAGGTATTTGAGTCATTAGTTAGAGAAGTTGGTCTGATAAGTCTATTTCCCCAACGTATGGTTTGAAAAATCATCCTCTTTTGTTTATAATTAAGAATGATTTTATGAAAGGGAGTGAAAATACATGAAATTCTACTCTTATGACTATGTACTCAGCCAAATCGGTCAGCAAAATGGTATCATGGTTGGCTTTGGGATTGTGCTCCTAGCTATCACAGGATTTTTTGCCTTCAAGGCGTATCGTGATAAAAAAGGTGACTAGATTTTGTGAATTGGTCATGATTTTTGTCTTGACTTTGATGGCCATGCTTTTGGTGACAATCTCAAAATATCAGACCAATTAAGCCTCTAACAACCAATTTCAAACTTCATTTCATAGAGGTTGTTTCTAAAGACTTGGGAGTGGATAAATCAGAAGTTTACGTCAATACTTCTGCAGTTACTGATGGAGAACTTGTCAAGGTCGGTTCAGATTTCTACCACGCCATGAACGAGAGTGAATTAGACAAGTATCTTTTAAAGAAATTAGAATTGCATCAAACAGACGTTATTGAATTGGTGAAGGTAAACAAGTGACACTCAACTGTATGGAAATTGTAATCGAACTGGCCTTGGGGCTCTTCTCACTTGTTTTGTTATCAATGTGACAGGAAAGGGAAACCTAGCACCTAACTCTGCGACAGATTAAATTCAGAATTATGTTCTCTGTGCTATCATTGGTGGGGTGATTTACAATAGTTCTATCAGCATTTTGCAGTACGAGGTGATTTTACTGATGTGGACTATTTTGGTTTTGACCCTCAAGTGGCTTCATAATATTCGTTTTGTGAAATGTTTGATTGATGGTAAGCCAACTCTCCTCATCAAACATGAGAAGATTGACCTAGAAGCCTGTCGTTCGGTTGATTTGTTTGGGGTGGATGTAACCCTCAAACTTCGTAGCCAAGGGATTTTCCAGATGAAGCAAGTTGAACGAGCTGTGCAGGAGCAAAATGACCAACTCATCGTGGTCCAAATGGGAGATGAAAATCCTAAGTATCTAATTGTGACTGATGGTGTTATCCAAGTAGAAGTCTTGGAATCGCTTGGCTGTAGCGAAGAGTGGTTGATTGATAATCTCGGCAAACAAGGGCATGACAATGTAGCCAATATCTTTATCGCTGAGTATGACAAAGGTGACGTTACAGTTGTAACCTATGAATAAGAAAAACCTGGGGTCGGAGTCTCAGGTTTCCATTTGGAACTAGAAAGGAATTTTATGTCCATTATTCAAAAACTCTGGTGGTTTTTTAAGCTAGAAAAACGCCGTTATCTAGTCGGAATTGTGGCCTTGGTCTTGGTTTCTGTCCTTAACCTCATTCCCCCAATGGTCATGGGGCGGATCATTGATGCTATCACATCGGGGCAATTAATTCAGAATGAACTACTTATTTACCTATTTTACTTGCTTCTTGCGGCCTTTGGTATGTACTATCTGCGCTATGTTTGGCGTATGTATATTCTTGGGACATCCTACCGTCTGGGGCAGATTATGAGGTCTCGCTTGTTTGAGCATTTTACAAAGATGTCTCCAGCCTTTTATCAAACCTATCGGACGGGGGACTTGATGGCACACGCAACCAATGATATCAATTCTTTGACGAGTCTTGCAGGTGGTGGTGTTATATCTGCGGTGGATGCCTCTATTACAGCTTTAGTGACTTTGCTGACCATGCTCTTTAGCATTTCCTGGCAGATGACTCTAGTTGCAATTTTGCCCCTGCCTTTTATGGCATATGCGACCAGTCGTTTGGGAAGAAAGACTCATAAGGTCTTTGGAGAGTCACAGGATGCCTTTTCTGAACTCAATAACAAGGTTCAGGAGTCTGTATCAGGTATCAAAGTGACCAAGTCTTTTGGTTATCAGGCAGATGAGCTGGAGTCCTTTCAGGCAGTCAATGAATTAACCTTCCAAAAGAACCTCCAAACCATGAAATACGATAGACTCTTTGACCCAATGGTTTTCTTGTTTGTTGGATTATCCTATGTTTTAACACTCTTAGTCGGCTCTTTGATGGTTCGGGAGGGGCAGATTACAGTTGGAAATTTGGTCACTTTTATTAGTTATTTGGATATGCTGGTCTGGCCTCTCATGGCTATTGGTTTCCTCTTTAATATCACTCAGCGAGGAAAGGTTTCTTACCAGCGGATTGAGAATCTTTTGTCTCAGGAATCATCTGTAAAAGACTCCGAGTTTCCTCTGGATGGTATTGAAAACGGGCGCTTGGAGTATGCTATTGATAACTTTGCTTTTGAAAACGAGGAAACGCTGATGGATATTCACTTTAGTTTGGAAAAAGGGCAAACTCTGGGCTTGGTTGGGCAGACAGGCTCTGGGAAAACATCCTTGATTAAACTCCTCTTGCGTGAGTACGATGTGGATAAGGGAGCTATTTATCTAAATGGTCACGATATTCGCGATTATCGTTTGACAGAGCTTCGTAGTCTTATGGGCTACGTCCCTCAGGACCAGTTCCTCTTTGCGACTTCGATTTTAGACAATATTCGCTTTGGCAATCCTAACTTGCCCATTTCAGCGGTCGAGGAAGCGACTAAGCTAGCTCAAGTTTACCAAGACATTGTAGTCATGTCACAGGGATTTGATACGTTGATTGGTGAAAAGGGAGTCAGTCTTTCTGGTGGGCAAAAGCAGCGGCTGGCTATGAGTCGGGCTATGATTTTAGACCCTGATATCTTGATTTTGGATGATTCTTTGTCGGCCGTGGATGCCAAGACAGAGTATGCGATTATCGACAACCTTAAGGAGACGCGAAAGGACAAGACAACCATTATTACGGCTCATCGCCTCAGTGCAGTTGTCCATGCAGATTTGATTTTAGTCCTGCAAAATGGTCAAATCATCGAACGAGGCAGGCACGAAGACTTGCTAGCTTTGGATGGCTGGTATGCCCAAACCTACCAGTCTCAGCAGCTGGAAATGAAGGGAGAAGAAGATGCAGAATAAACAAGAACAATGGGCTGTATTGAAGCGCTTGATATCTTATCTCAAGCCTTATGGTCTTCTGACCTTTTTGGCACTCAGCTTTCTCCTAGCGACTACGGTCATTAAAAGTGTCATTCCCCTTGTGGCTTCCCACTTTATCGACCAGTATCTCAGCAATCTCAATCAACTCGCTGTGACAGTGTTGCTGGCCTACTATGGTCTCTATATCCTGCAAACTCTGGTTCAGTATGTCGGAAATCTTCTCTTTGTACGGGTGTCTTACAGTATTGTGAGGGATATTCGTCGCGATGCCTTTGCCAATATGGAGAAGCTAGGCATGTCTTATTTTGACAAGACGCCAGCAGGCTCTATCGTCTCTCGTTTGACTAATGATACCGAGACAATCAGTGATATGTTTTCGGGGATTTTATCCAGTTTTATCTCAGCAATTTTTATCTTTTTGACAACCCTTTATACCATGTTGGTGTTGGATTTTCGTTTGACAGCATTAGTCCTGCTCTTTCTCCCTTTGATTTTCCTTTTGGTCAATCTCTATCGTAAAAAATCAGTCAAGATTATCGAGAAAACCAGAAGTCTCTTGTCAGATATCAATAGTAAGCTGGTAGAAAATATCGAAGGAATTAGGATTATCCAGGTCTTTAATCAAGAAAAGCGCCAGCAGGCAGAATTTGATGAGATTAACCAAGAACACTTGGTCTATGCCAACCGCTCTGTAGCCTTTGATGCCCTCTTGTTGCGCCCTGCTATGAGTTTGTTGAAACTCCTAGGTTATACTGTCTTAATGGCCTATTTTGGCTACCGTGGTCTTTCTATCGGGATAACGGTCGGGACTATGTATGCTTTTATCCAGTACATCAATCGTCTCTTTGATCCTCTGATTGAAGTAACGCAAAACTTTTCAACCCTGCAAACGTCTATGGTGTCTGCAGGCCGTGTCTTTGCCTTGATTGACGAGGCAACCTATGAGCCTCTTCAAGAAAATAGTCAGGTTGAGGTTGAAGAAGGCAATATTCGTTTTGAACATGTGTGTTTCTCATATGATGGCAAACATCCTATTCTGGATGATATTTCTTTTTCGGTCAACAAGGGTGAAACCATTGCCTTTGTAGGTCATACAGGTTCGGGGAAATCTTCGATTATAAATGTTCTCATGCGCTTTTATGAATTCCAGTCAGGGAGAGTTCTCTTGGATGATGTGGATATCAGGGATTTCAGTCAAGAAGAGCTGAGAAAAAACATCGGTTTGGTCTTGCAGGAACCCTTTCTCTATCATGGAACTATTAAGTCCAATATCGCCATGTACCAAGAAATCAGTGATGATCAGGTTCAGGCTGCGGCAGCCTTTGTGGATGCAGATTCCTTTATTCAAGAACTTCCTAAGGGGTACGACTCCCCTGTGTCTGAGCGTGGATCGAGTTTTTCAACTGGTCAGCGACAGCTTCTTGCCTTTGCCAGAACAGTTGCCAGCCAGCCTAAAATCCTGATTTTGGATGAAGCGACCGCCAATATTGACTCTGAAACAGAAAGCTTGGTTCAAGCTTCTCTGGCGAAGATGAGACAGGGCCGAACAACTATTGCTATCGCTCACCGCCTTTCTACTATTCAAGACGCCAACTGCATCTATGTTTTGGACAAGGGGCGCATTATCGAGAGTGGAACTCATGAAGAACTCTTGGCCTTGGGAGGAACCTATCACAAGATGTATAGCTTGCAGGCAGGGGCCATGTCCTAACACTCTTTGATTTTCATTGAGTAAAAGAAGGAAATCCTTCAAATTACAGATTTCTTTCACCGCCTTTTCCATTTTGTGGTATAATGAAAAATGTTGACAAATAGTATAATAAAAACAAAGGAGAACAGCATGCTGAAATGGGAAGACTTGCCTGTGGAAATGAAATCAAGCGAGGTTGAGTCTTACTACCAGCTTGTCTCTAAAAGGAAGGGTTCGCTGATTTTCAAGCGTTGCTTGGACTGGGTTTTGACCTTGGTCTTACTGGTTCTGACCTCTCCCATCTTTCTCATCTTGAGCATTTGGATCAAGTTGGATAGCAAGGGGCCAGTGATTTACAAGCAAGAGCGCGTGACCCAGTACAATCGACCTTTCAAGATTTGGAAGTTCCGTACCATGGTGACAGATGCGGATAAAAAAGGGAGTCTGGTGACTTCTGCTAACGATAGCCGTATTACCAAGGTTGGCAATTTTATCCGTCGTGTCCGTTTGGACGAACTGCCTCAACTGGTCAATGTTCTTAAAGGCGAAATGTCCTTTGTCGGTACACGACCTGAAGTGCCACGCTACACAGAGCAGTATAGCCCTGAAATGATGGCAACCTTGCTCTTACCAGCAGGGATTACCTCTCCAGCCAGCATCAACTACAAGGATGAGGACACCATCATCAGTCAAATGACGGAGAAAGGTCTGTCAGTTGACCAGGCCTATGTGGAGCATGTTCTTCCTGAAAAGATGCGCTATAACCTTGCCTATCTCCGAGAGTTTAGTTTCCTTGGAGACATCAAAATCATGTTTCAAACCGTGTTTGAAGTGCTAAAATAAAGTAGTCATGAGAGAATGAGTACAGATAAAAGGAGCAAATCAATGCCAAATTACAATATTCCATTTTCACCGCCTGATATCACAGAAGCAGAAATTGCTGAAGTAGCGGATACCCTGCGTTCTGGTTGGATCACAACAGGTCCTAAAACAAAAGAACTGGAGCGCCGCTTGTCTCTTTACACACAGACACCTAAGACTGTTTGTCTCAACTCTGCGACAGCCGCTCTGGAGTTGATTTTACGCGTTTTGGAAGTGGGACCTGGTGATGAAGTCATCGTTCCAGCCATGACCTATACGGCTTCATGTAGTGTCATTACGCACGTGGGAGCAACCCCTGTCATGGTGGATATCCAAGCAGATACGTTTGAGATGGACTATGACCTGCTGGAGCAAGCCATCACTGAGAAAACTAAGGTGATTATCCCAGTAGAGCTCGCAGGGATTGTTTGCGATTATAACCGTTTGTTCCAAGTCGTGGAGAAAAAACGTGACTTCTTTACCGCTTCAAGCAAGTGGCAAAAGGCCTTTAACCGTATTGTCATTGTCTCTGATAGTGCCCACGCTTTGGGATCTACTTATAAAGGACAACCTTCTGGTTCTATCGCTGACTTTACTTCCTTCTCATTCCATGCCGTTAAGAACTTTACAACGGCAGAAGGTGGAAGTGCGACTTGGAAGGCCAATCCAGCGATTGACGACGAAGAGATGTACAAGGAATTCCAAATCCTTTCCCTTCACGGGCAAACTAAGGATGCTCTTGCCAAGATGCAACTGGGGTCATGGGAATACGATATCGTCACACCAGCCTACAAGTGCAATATGACTGATATCATGGCATCGCTTGGTTTGGTACAATTGGACCGTTACTCTGGGTTGCTAGAACGTCGTAAGGACATTGTGGACCGCTATGATCGTGGTTTTGCAGGTTCTCGCATCCATCCATTGGCACACAAGACTGATACTGTTGAATCTTCACGCCATCTCTACATTACCCATGTAGAAGGAGCGAGCTTAGAAGAACGCAATCTTATCATCCAAGAATTAGCTAAAGCAGGAATTGCAAGTAACGTCCACTACAAGCCACTTCCGCTCTTGACAGCCTATAAGAATCTTGGCTTTGATATGGCGAACTATCCTAAGGCCTATGCCTTCTTTGAAAATGAAATTACGCTTCCTCTTCATACTAAACTAAGCGATGAAGAAGTGGACTATATCATTGAGACTTTCAAAACAGTTTCTGAAAAAGTACTAGCTTCATCAAAAAAATGACAAACTACAGTCAAGTAATAGTGATTCTGTTTCTAAAAAGTCTAATTGAGTGTAAAACTGTTGTTTTCAATTGAAAGTCCTATAGTAAAATGAAATAAAAACAGGACAAATCAATCAGGATAGTCAAATTAATTTCTAGCAATATTTTAGAAGCAAAGGTGTACTCTTATAGTTTCAATATACTGTATGGTTTGAAATAAGATGTGAGCAATTTGGTGTAGCATTTAGAATCCTTACTAGACATCATTTAGAAAATATAGTGTCTTGTTCTAGTTTTCAATTCACCCTATTTTTTGAAAGACGTGAGTTTCCATGAGTGAGATTGTGGAAACTCGCGTCTTTTTTTGTTTTCAGAATATTGTTCAAAGTTTTGTGCCTGTCTTTCATGTTCTAGTCATTCTTTTGCATGATAGAATTTATAGCGTTTTGATATTATAATAATACAAATATCCCATATGTTTAGTGAAGCTTGCTATACATCATTAGATCTCCTGCGAGACAATCTATAAAACACTTGTCTACGATTACCTATATACCCTATTCCAGTATTTTGGAAGCACTGCATCTATTTTTATCGAGGTTAAATCTAGCTTTTATAGAAGGTCTATTTAAGAAATATATTGTAGTGTTTTAGTTTCAATCCGCCATATGAGCGATATTCAGGTAAATATCCCTGGCGAATGCTTGTATGACAAGGTATTTGTTCTTTCATTTATAATTTACAACATATCAATAAATTTAAATATAGTAAATGGGATATTTTATATTCAAGCTAAGAAAGATAGCATCACTTTTGAATGGAAGTCTAAAGAGCAAACTAGGAAGTTGGCCATAGATAGCTCAAAAACCTGCTTTGAGGTTGTAGATATAGTAAAATGAAATAAGAATAGGACAAATCGATCGGGATAGTCAAATCGATTTCTAACAATGTTTTATAAGTAGAGGTGTACTATT
>NZ_VMLT01000006.1:0-13735 GCF_013276815.1 Streptococcus sp. 1055
CTAGCCGCAGGCTGTACTTTGTACTTGAGTACAGTAAGGCGACGCTGACGTGGTTTGAATTTAATTTTCGAAGAGTATTAGTTATTTAGCTGAATTAGATCTGTTTTACTCAGGTCTAAGTCTTTTTTATCACTTTAAAAAGCTCCTACAACATCTTTCCGAAAAACTATAATTTTCTTGAAAAATATATAGGTCTATGCTATACTACTAGTAGACTTACTTATGGAGAAAATACATGAAACGTGAGATTTTATTGGAACGAATCGACAAACTAAAACAAATCATGCCTTGGTATGTTCTGGAATACTACCAATCTAAGCTTGCTGTCCCCTATAGTTTTACAACCTTGTACGAATACCTCAAGGAATACGATCGATTTTTCGGCTGGGTTTTGGAGTCTGGTATTTCAAACGCTGATAAAATGTCCGATATTCCTTTATCAGTTTTGGAAAATATGTCTAAGAAAGACATGGAATCTTTTATCCTTTATCTACGTGAACGTCCTTTGCTGAATGCTAATACAACCAAGCAAGGAGTTTCTCAGACAACCATTAATCGGACTTTGTCAGCACTTTCTAGTCTTTATAAGTATTTGACTGAGGAAGTTGAAAACGATCAGGGAGAGCCTTATTTTTATCGTAATGTAATGAAGAAAGTTTCAACCAAAAAAAAGAAAGAAACGCTTGCTGCCAGAGCTGAAAACATCAAGCAAAAACTCTTTTTAGGTGATGAAACAGAAGGTTTTCTAACTTATATTGACCAAGAGTACCCACAACAGCTTTCAAATCGAGCTCTCTCATCATTCAACAAAAATAAAGAACGAGATTTAGCCATTATTGCCCTTCTCTTGGCATCGGGTGTTCGCTTATCTGAAGCTGTTAATCTGGATTTAAGAGATCTCAATCTAAAAATGATGGTTATTGATGTCACTCGAAAAGGTGGCAAACGCGATTCGGTCAATGTTGCTGCCTTTGCTAAGCCTTATTTAGAGAATTATCTGGCCATTCGAAATCAACGCTATAAGACGGAAAAAACAGACACAGCCCTCTTTTTGACACTCTATAGAGGTGTTCCCAATCGTATTGACGCTTCCAGCGTTGAGAAAATGGTTGCTAAATACTCAGAGGACTTCAAAGTCCGTGTAACACCCCATAAACTGCGCCATACCCTAGCAACTAGGCTCTATGATGCTACTAAATCGCAAGTTTTGGTCAGTCACCAGCTAGGACATGCCAGTACACAAGTCACTGACCTCTATACCCATATCGTCAATGATGAACAAAAAAATGCCTTGGATAGTTTATAATTTTACGTAATATAACTTATGTAAAATATTTATCAAAAAAAGAAGCTGCTAAAAATAAGCAACTTCTTTTTCTTTATATCTGATCCCAGTAAAGTGGTGTGGAATATCAATTGTTTCTATATTTTTGAAGTTCTCATTTTCCTACTACTAATTTAACTATAGCAAAAATAATGCAGATAAGGATTGATATTTTTGCTTGTAGGAATTCTAAAAATCAAGCTTTTCTGGATTCAAATCTCTTCATAATCACAGTTAAACGCCAACGGTAGAGAGCCCCACTTACAATTAGACTAATAATCAAACCGATCCAGTAAGAATAAGCTCCAAAATCTGTTAGAGAGTCGAATACCATAGCTACCGGGAGTGTCACCCCCCAATAACCAACCAAACCAAGGTAAAAAGGAATAACGGTATCCTTATACCCCCGTAAAATTCCCTGAAGAGGTGCTGCAAAGGTATCTGCTAACTGGAAGAAAAGACTGTAAGTCAAAAAACGTGCTGTCAAATCGATAAATTCTAGGTTGTTACCATAAAGACTAGCCACACTTCCCCTAAAAATGTAAAGGAAGGATAAGGTGAAGACCGCAAAAATGAGGGCTGTCCATCTTCCTAGACCAATATAGGTTTTCGCATCATCAAATCGCTTGGCTCCCACTTCATAGGAAACGACAATAGCCATAGCAGATGAGATACTCATAGGAAAGGCGTACATGAGACTTGAAAAGTTCATAGCTGACTGGTGACTAGCGATAATCAAGGACGAGAACTTAGCCATAATCAAGCCAACCACGGAAAAGATAGCCACCTCAGCAAATACAGTCCCCCCAATAGGCAGACCTAAACGAACTCCTTCCTTGATTTTATCCATATTAAGCGGAATTCGTTTCTCAAGATGTAGAGCCTTGAGCTTCTCCTGTTTAAATAGAACCAGAACAGAAATCCCCAGCAAGACCCAGTAGGCCAAGGATGTTCCTAAACCAGCACCAGCACCTCCCAGTTCTGGAACACCAAAGGCCCCGTAAATCAAGAGATAGTTAAATCCACTATTGAGAGGAAGCAACAAAAGCATGAGATACATGGACAACTTAGTCAACCCCAGCGAATCCAGCAAGGAACGAATGACACTAAAGAGCAACAAGGGGATAATTCCAATAGATAAAAACCAGAGATAACGAACTGCTACTGCCGCCACTGGTGCTTCTAGTCCAAGATGATTCAAGATTGGTGGTGCCAGGAAAATTACCATCCCCAGCAAGACCACAGATAGTCCCAAAGTCAAATAGATAAATTGGTAAAAATCAGACGCAACTTCTTCCTTTTTACCACTACCAAGATGGTGACCAATGATAGGCACCAGGGCTGACACAATCCCTGTTAGGAATGTAAAAAAAGGATTCCAGATACTGGTCGCCATAGACACACCAGCCAAGTCCATGGTATTGTATTGGCCTGTCATTGCAGTGTCAACAAAAGAGGCAGAATAATTGGCAAATTGGTAGATTAGGATTGGGAAGAAAATTTTTAAAAATAATACTAACTTCTCTTGTAAACACTTTGTCTTATACATACTTCTCTTTCTATTCTGATTTATCTAAACCAAAGAGTTTCAGACCATAGTTTTTCAAACTTAGCGGAGGATTATTAGATTTTGAAGTAGTATGCCAACACGCACATGTACGACAATAATAGCTTCTAACTAAACCTCCATTATCATATTGAACCGCATGGTCAGCTTTTTCTTTAGTTTCATATTGAATTTTAGAACGATTAGCTGCGGGACAGTAAATTCCACTATTAGATTTCGCTTGTCTCTCCCTACGTTTTCGAAAATAATTCATATTCTAACTCCTATCAAGCTTGATAGACAATTTGTCCCTTACAGATGGTATATTTAACCTGCCCTTTTAAGGTTTCACCGATAAAGGGTGAATTAGTCGCTTTGGAAGCAAAATGGGAGTCCACAAGACGGTCATCCTTAGCATCAAAAATAGTGATGTCCGCTGGACCATTCTCAGCCAAGTAACCTGCTTCAAAGTTATAAAGTTTGGCTGGGTTGTAGGTCATCTTTTCAAGCAATTCCATCAAGGTCAATTCCCCAGCTTCTACCAAATAAGTTAAACCGAGGGAAAGAGATGTTTCCAAACCAGTCATACCAGATGGCGCTTTGGTAATATCCTCAATGTTTTTCTCATCTGCATGATGAGGCGCATGGTCAGTTGCGATAACTGTGATGACGCCTGATTTGAGGCCTTCGATAACGGCACGACGGTCTGATTCCAAACGAAGTGGAGGATTCATCTTAGCATTGCTACCTTGTGTCAAAAGGAGCGATTCAGTCTTAGAAAAATGCTGTGGCGCTACTTCTGCTGTGACTTGCGCACCCAAACCTTGAGCAAACTCCACTACTTTAACACTTTCTTCCTTAGACAAATGCTGGATGTGAACATGGGCCTTAGTTGCATAGGCAATCATGACATCACGCGCCATCATAGCATACTCAGCCACCCCAGTCGCACCGCAGATATGGAAATGTTCTTTAGCGATATTTTCATTAAAGCCAAGAATCCCATTCAAACCTGGATCTTCCTCATGAAGACTAATAAAGGTATTAAGCTTTTTAGCTTCTTCCATAGCTTCCTTGACAACTTTACTGCTTTCAAGCGGAATACCGTCGTCTGAGAAACCAACCGCACCAGCTGCTAAAAGTGCCTGAAAGTCTGTCAAATCTTGGCCATTAAAGTTTTTAGTAATGGTCGCAACCGTCTTAACATTAATCTTTTCTTTGGCAGCTGAATCCAGAACTTCTTTTAAAGTCTCTACATCCGAGATAGTTGGACTGGTATTAGCCATCATAACAACCGTTGTAAAACCACCTGCAGCGGCTGCTAGGGCACCAGTATGAATGTCTTCTTTATGAGTTTGACCAGGTTCACGGAAATGAACGTGAATGTCAACCAAGCCAGGAGCAACTACTAGACCACTAGCATCAATCGTTTCTGCTCCTTCTTCCGTGATCTCAGACGCAATTTTGACAATTTTCCCATCTTGAACTAAAACATCACACACTTGATCCAAACTAGACTTGGGATCCATTACACGACCATTTTTGATTAGTAGCATATGCTTTCTCCTTTATTCATAGAAATCAACTTGGGTATCCAACAATTTATCCCCATCATAAACAAACTTGGCTGAAAAGAAGGGTTTATCCTCTAAAAGCCACTTAACAAAGATATGGTCACCTTCCCAAGTTGGCTTACTCAAAACCTCATCATAGGGAACCCATTCTAGCGTTCCCTCGTTGCAGTCAATCAAGTCACCCTCAAACTCTGTCACCTTAAAAACATAGGTGTACCAGTCTAAATCTGGTGTAAATTCAGGAAAAGTGATAACACCTTTTAGAACTGGCTTGGCTTTGAGTCCTGTTTCTTCAAGGATTTCACGCGCCGCGCATTCCTGAGGAGTCTCACCACGCTCTAGCTTGCCACCCACACCAATCCATTTCCCTTCATGGACATCATTGGGTTTCTTATTACGGTGGAGCATGAGCAGTTCTTTCCCGTTATCAATGTAGCAAATCGTCGCTAACTGAGGCATATTTTCTCCTTATCTAAGCCAATCGATTGGCTCTTGTCCAGTCTCTTTTAAAAATGCATTGGCCTTGGAAAAAGGGTTGGAACCCCAAAATCCTCTATAAACTGACAAAGGACTGGGATGGGCTGATTCAATAATCAAGTGGTTAGGATTGGTAACCAAGGTCTTCTTCTTGCGTGCATAAGCTCCCCAGAGTACAAAAACAACTGGTCTATCTAAATGATTAACCACCTGAATCACAGCATCCGTAAAAGGCTCCCATATCTGCCCAGCATGACCATTGGCCTGCCCAGCAGGAACCGTCAAACAAGCATTGAGAAGCAAGACTCCTTGCTTAGCCCAAGCTGTCAAATCATGAGATTTCTTAACACCGATATCATCTGACAATTCTTTCAAGATATTTTGCAAGGATGGCGGAGCTGGGATAAAATCGGGTACAGAAAAACTCAAGCCTTGCGCTTGACCTGGACCGTGATAAGGATCTTGCCCTAGAATGACCACCTTAACTTCTTCAAGCGGTGTTGTCAAGAGAGCCTGAAAAACCTTTTCCTTGGGTGGATAAACAGTACCCTGAGCATAGACCTGCTCCATAAACTGATTGATTTTCCCGAAATAACCTTCAGGTAATTGCTCCTTAATCAAAGCATGCCAAGACGAGTGTTCCATAGCCAACTCCTTCGTTTTTACTGCCTCTATTATAGCAAAAAGTGGCTATGGAAACCACTTTTTACAGTTTATCTAAATAATCCAGCAAGTCTTGGTAAGAATGGACTTCATAAGTCGGCTGGGCTTGTGTATGATTTTCGAGGCCATGAGGGTTGTACCAGATAGTGGCAATCCCCGCATTATTACCACCTTGAATGTCGGCGGTTAGGGAGTCTCCAATCATCAGCGTCTTTTCTTTGCTAAAACCTGCAATCTGCTGACCGATTTTTTCATAAAAGAGGGAATCAGGCTTTTGTGTTTGCAATCGCTCAGAGATAAAGACTTGATTGAAATAAGGTGCCAGACCAGACTGAGTCAAACGCCCTGTCTGAATGGCAGTTATTCCATTTGTCGCAGCATACAAGTCATAATCACGCTCGATGAGGCTATCTAAAAGTTCATTAGCACCTGAAAAAGTTTGCCCCTGTTGGGCAAGGTAAAATTGGTAACGCTGGGCTAGAAAACTACCATCTTTTTCCTGTCCAAAGTGAGCAAATAGACGAGAAAAGCGCGTGTTAACCAGCTCTTGTTTACTGATTTTCTTTTGCTCCAAGTCCTTCCAGAGAGCCTTGTTCATAGGAACATAATAGTCTTTATAAGCATGAATATCTGCAACCCCTTCTTCTTTTAGAAGTTGCGTTAAAGCCACATCCTCAGCAGCATCAAAATCAAGCAAAGTGTGGTCGAGGTCAAAAAATAGAAATTTGTAGGACAATTTGAGGTTTTCCTTTCTAAGATAAACAACTTTCACTTCATTCGGTTGTTTAATGTAAAAACTTAAAAGTGGTAAAGTATAACAAAAATAATAGTTCTAATGGATTAACTAATCCATACTAATCTAGTGAATGATAGAAAAATCTTCTATAAATTCGAGCAATAGTTAAAATAAATACAAATATGACTCCCAAAATAGATAACACTATTTTCACAAAACTCATTTCAGAGCCTATTACATAGATATGAAAAAGAGGGGCTAGTCCTACACATAGAGACAATAGATAACTACTAAATCTTATCT
The DNA here is from genome assembly GCF_013276815.1 of Streptococcus sp. 1055. NCBI lineage: Bacteria > Bacillati > Bacillota > Bacilli > Lactobacillales > Streptococcaceae > Streptococcus > Streptococcus sp. 1055. The sequence continues at coordinate 6,624 of NZ_VMLT01000006.1, forward strand.
CACCAATTCCTGCAAAAAAATGTTTCATTTTAAATATCCCAATTTTACCTTTCATCTTTATAATCCACTAACAACTCTATTGACTTCTCTTTTTTTTGAAAAATCTTGACAACAAATTTACTCCACTTAATGCTACTAAGACTTCAATGGGCAAAAAATAGTAATTCCATATCAAATGAGAAATCAGCAATGTTAGAAATAGTATACAGTCAATATAACCATTCTGAAAATACTCTGTAATTACATAATACAGAAACACCACAACCATCAAAATTAAAACAACCATCATAATGCTATCATCCTGTTCTTAATTTATTGTCACTTTTTCCATCCCATTCATCAATAGCATTAAAAATCCAATCAATAAATGATTACCTACTCACTAATACTATTCTAAAATTTAATTTTTTGGGGGATTTAGTAACGCAATTCCAATTAGCAATACACCTAATATAAATAAAAGTATTTCCCAAAATTTATTCTCAGTTTTAATAAAAGGTATAAGATACATACTAACCAATATGGAACTTACTCCTATAATAGCAAATATTATTCTGGCTTTATCACTTAGTTTAAACATATTTAATTCCCCATAAAATAAGTACATAATCCATTCACTGCAACGTTTCTCCAAAAAAAATTCCTTGTGAAGAGATAATACTCCATTAAGTTACACTATCTCTTCATTATTTAGATAAGATACTTTTTTACCTAATCATATTCTATAGATGAACAGATTTGCAAATCTAATTAGCTAAAATTATTTCATTTGCTGTACGAACAGGATGAATCTAGATTATCTTCTTATTACTAATCAATATCCTTCGTGATTTCACCTTGGCATATTCTCTATTCATACAGAAATCAAAATTTTGCCTTAACCAACTTGTATAATAGAAAAAATCTAATTGATTGATTCTAATAAGTTGCATTCTAATTTGATCAACCTTTTCTGGCCAGTTATGATTTTTACTAATAGTAATTTCATACATCAGTAACTCGGCAAGACCTGTACACAGAAGGGTATTCTGAGAATCTTCAATTTTTTTCAAAATATCCTCAAAGATCTCGCTATCCGTTAAAAAGGTGGATTGGTTAATCGCATCATACAGCAGAATACACATTAAGTCAGAATAATTTAGCTCTGATTTTTGTATTTTATCCTTTAAAGTATTGCTCAAATCCCTGTCAAACGAATCTTCTTTTTGCCATTTATTTTGATTGAAAAGAAATTCCGTCTTATTAAAAACGAGATGGTTGATGTCCATTATATTCCAAAAAAATATTGTAGTAAGCACAATTAGGACAATAGGCATTTTAAAAATAAAGGCTACGATAATGGCTATCTCAAGAATAAAACTCCATATAATTCTAGATTTCAAATCATCAGTAGACAAACTTTTACGGTGGAATGAAAAATAGGGTGAGAATCTCACATTTACTTTCTTCTTTCCTATAAAAATAAAAGGAAAAATCGTAATAAGGCCTCTTTTCTTGTATAAATCTTTCAATGCATATAGTAGGTCCAAAACTATTTTTGAGAAAATCAAACTACAGAAAGTAAGACTCATACTGATAATAAAATCAAGGGGAATTTCTAGATTCAATGGCAAGTTATTCACTAAGACATGCAACTCTAACCATAAACCTAAAAAAGGGAGCATTAGTAAGAAAATAATTAGTTTACGCATCATAATTTTACAGTGTCCTTACCTTTTTTAATTTTGCATAAATCATCATTGCTATGATTAGCATCAAAAAAATGACATTCATCCAAATAATCAACTTTTTAGACAAACAATTGCTTCGATATTATGTTTTAAAAAGAAGAATCCCTTGTATATTTTCAATTTATCTCACTTCTTATTTTTAAATAATTCATACTCTTTTTCTCTGATAAAGGGAAGTGAGAAATTAGAAAAAATTAGTAGAATTGAAAACAGATATTCGTCTTTTTGTATCACTAAAACATAACCTAAAAATAAATAGACAATCAAATCTAGTACAAAAAGAGAAAATATCCTCCTTTTCATTACCTTACTTGTCTTAAAAATTCTGTTTAATAGAACCTTTATCGTAGTATCTACACAAATTTTTATCAAAAAAATAAGAGTCAGTACATGATTAGCAACTGTACCATGAAGAATAAATGGAAATACAGTTAATATAAAACTAGAAATCTCTAAATATTTTATCCAAGGAGATTGAGACATCTTACTTTTAAACTGACTGATTTTCCTATACTTGCTAGCTAATCTAGTATCAAAATCTCTACCAATTTTATTAAAGATTAAGAACTCCAGGATAAAAATACTGATTAATACGATATAAGTAGAAACGTTTCCTGAGAAATATTTATTAATAAAAATCGGGAAAATCATTAACAGAATTGAGTTTATAGCCAGACAAATAGATACTATTTTATTCTTCACAGAGTATATAGGTAGCGATACTATTGAATAGAGAAACGCTAAAAAAATAAGCAAGAAATACTCTGTGCTGCTAATTAGCGGCGCCCTTAATGATAAAAATAGATAGGCACCCCACACGATGATATGCGCTTTACGAATTGACTCTAAACTACTCATCTACCTACTCCTAAATCTATTTTTAGTTCACATTCTCTTTCCAACAAGTCATAAACGTTTCATGATATTTCTTTCTTCTACATTAGATAAAGTCGAAATACATTTTTTGCAAGTGAAAATATTATTATTATTATTTGGAAACCCAAAATATCTATCCCTCTTCTAGACCTAAACCAAGTCAGATTAAAGATACAAATATAATGGTAGGGCTTTCTTTTACTTTAGACTACCATAAAACAAGGAATCTTTCAACAAAATTCATTGGCAAACTACTATTCTAGAAGATTGACAACCCAAATCGTTCAGAATAGAACAATCCTAACTATCGAATACCCTAACTTCATAAATATCCATGTGATTCTAGGTCTAGAATTCCTATAAACTAAATGTTTTCGTACTCTTCTAAGTAATTGATTGCCTTAAACTTTAATTTTTGAAGGATTCTAAAGCTAGAATAGTCTCATCACAATCAGTTTTGAATGATTCACAATTTAGAAACACTATAGGTTTACTCTTGTTAAAATAAAAAGGAACTGCCCAAAGCAATCCCTTTTTATTTACTTAAAATTTGATAGTTGAGATAATCAATAGCCCACCTATAAAAAGAGTTATAGTAAAATTCCTTATTTATTGATTTCAAGCTCCGACAACTGTGTTTGAATAACTGACAGTTCTGCACCAGCCTGAAGAAGAGCTGCTGCAGTATAGGCACCTTCTACAATTGGAACCCTATTGATCATGATACTTTTATCACTGAAATCAGCCACCATTTCTAAGTTCATTTTAGCAGAACCCAGGTCAAAAAAGGCTAATAAAGTATCTGCTGGATTTTCGGAAACAACCCTATCTACTTGATCAAAACTTGTTCCAATTCCTCCATCTTCGGTTCCTCCTACATAAGTAATCGGAACATCTTTAGCTACTTCACTAATCAGTTCAACAACACCTTGTGCAATGTGTTTGGAATGTGAAACGATAACAAGACCAATACTTCCCATTAAACCACCCCAGTTTCTAAAAGAGCAGTAAAGAGTAATCCTGATGAGAATGATCCAGGATCAATATGTCCAAGAGAACGTTCTCCTACATAAGATGCCCTTCCTTTAGTTGCAAGTAAATCTTTGGTAGCATTCACTACCTTATCAATAACCTCTTGAGTCAATTGACCAGCAGACAAAGCGGCAATAACAGGAGTCCAAACATCAACCATTGTCTTTTCTCCAATTTCTGCTTTCCCACGTTTGATAATCATATCCAAACCACTTTGTAAGATTTCTTCTAATTTCGAATTTGAATCAGCCTTGGCCATGCCCATAAAAGCAGAGCCATACAAGGGACCAGAAGCACCGCCTACCTTACTCAGTAATTGCATTGAGACAAGTTTAAACACATCACTGCTTGTTTCAAATTGCTTTCCTTCTAAGTTTTCCATAACTGCAGCCATTCCACGCGCCATATTTCCACCGTGGTCTCCATCTCCTATAGGAGTGTCTAGCTCACTAAGGTAATCTTTCTGTTCTTGAATCTTTTCATTAAAAAGCTTCATCCATTCAAGAGCTTGTTCAGCATTCATGCGACATTTCCTCCTTGAGTTTTACCAAGCTGGGGTAGTAACAGGTGCATATAGAGCTTCCAACCACTCATCATCTGCCAATCGAATCAATGTTAATGATAATCCAGCCATATCAATTGATGTCATATAGTTTCCAATTTTCTTAAACGCCAACTCAACACCTTTTTCATGGAGTAATTTAGCCACATCATTTGCAAATACGTATTGTTCCATAAGAGGAGTGCTTCCTAAACCATTGATGAGAAGGCCATAGCGTTCACCAGCTTTAAGTTGGAAACCTTCAGATAATTTTTCAACCAATTCTGAGGCCAATTGTGCTGAAGGTTGCATTTTCTCTTTTTTATATCCTGGTTCACCGTGGATACCAACTCCATATTCAAATTCATCATCTTCTAGAACAAAACCTGGTTTCCCAACTTCAGGAACGGTTGCTCCAGACAGAGCCAGCCCAATTGTTTTAATTTCTAACACAAGTTTATCGGCCAAGTCTTTCATTTCAGATAATGATTTACCGGAACGAGCCGCAGCACCCAAAATTTTATGGACTAAAATAGTACCTGCAACACCTCGACGCCCTTGGGTATAGAGACTATTTTCAACCGCAATATCATCATCGACTACAACGCTTGCTACATCAATACCTTCCATTTCAGCAAGTTCTTGTGCAATTTCAAAGTTCATGATGTCCCCAGAATAGTTCTTGATGACCATAAAGACCCCAGCACCTTCATCAGCCGACTTAATGGCTTCTAAAATTTGGTCCGGAGTAGGTGAAGTGAAGACTGCTCCACAAATGGCAGCAGACAACATCCCATCTCCTACAAATCCAGCATGACTTGGTTCATGTCCTGAACCTCCACCTGAAATGAGTCCAACTTTTCCTGTCTTTTCTGCCTTTCTAACGATGACATCAAAACCATCTAAGCGTTCTACCAAGTCATCATGCATGAATGACAATCCCTGCAACATTTCATCAACAACTTGTGTCGGTTCATTTATAATTTTTTTCATGAGAAACTCCTTTCGGCATCTACCTTTGTTTTCGCTTTCATTATATATTTTTTATCGCTGGATGATAAGGGACAGATTCTATTATTTGTCCCCTTTTAAACCCGTTTAAAACATTTTTTTGGTAAAATGAAGGAAGTAAAAGAAAGGTTTCCTATGGCATCATCACTTATTACAAAAAAACGGATTGCCAAGGCATTTAGAGACCTATTAGCTACTAGAGAATTTGATAAAATCTCTATTGTAGATATCATGGAATCAGCTGGCATTCGTAGACAGACCTTTTATAATCACTTTCTTGACAAATATGAACTGCTAGACTGGATATTTGAAAATGACTTAACCGAGTATATCACCAATAACTTGGACTTCATTTCAGGCCAAAAACTATTACAAGAATTATTTTTTTATTTCGAACAAGAGCGTGACTTTTATATTCAACTTTTTGATATTCAAGGGCAAAATAACTTCTATGACCACTTTATCAGCTACTGTCGCTTGCTTGTATCAAAAATTTTAAGAGAATATGGTCAGATTGATAGCGATTCATCTGCTTATACTTGTTTTTTGCTAGATTATCACTCACATGCTCTAGCAGAAATCGTGAAGGCTTGCGTCAATAAAAAAAGTCCAGTTCCACAACCAGACTATCTCATCATGACAATTATTGGAAAGAGGCCACAATGACATTTATTTCAAATCATAAACAGAAAATTATTTCAAGTTACATTTCAGCAACTGTCAGCAGTCATCCTGAATTAGAAAAACACCCTACTTTACCACTAGTCTATCAAAAAAATCGCAATCCTCATCAGGTTCCAATATTGTCGGGTGGAGGTTCCGGTCACGAACCCGCTCATATTGGATATGTGGGAAAAGGAATGCTTACTGCTGCTATCTATGGCCAATTATTTACTCCTCCTACAAGAACTGAAATCTTAGAGTCCATTCGTTTTTTAAACAATGGTCACGGTGTCTTCATCATTGTAAAAAATTTCGAAGCAGACATCAAAGAATTTAGCTGGGCCATTAATACTGCTAGACAAGAAGGAATTAAGGTCGGCTATAGTCTAGCACACGACGATATTTCTATTGAACCTCACAATAGATTTCAAATTAGAGGAAGAGGGCTTGCAGGGACTATTTTACTTCATAAAATCCTAGGATATGCGGCTCAGAACGGTGCTGACATCGAGCAACTAACTAATTTAGGTTATGAACTTGCTACCGAAATCGCAACAATTGGCTTTGCAACGAAATCAGCTAGTCTCCCCCAAGCCACCCTTCCACTATTTAACTTGGAAGAAGGAAATATTTCTTATGGTATTGGGATACATGGCGAAGAAGGCTATCGTATAGTCCCATTCCAATCATCGGAAATCCTTGCAAATGAAATTATAAGTAAATTAAGATTGCACTATCATTGGAAAAAGGGTGATCAATTTATATTGCTTGTAAATAATCTAGGCACTACCAGCAACTTAGAAATGGGTATATTTATCAATGATCTCCTTCAACTCTTAGAAATTGAAGGAATCACTATTACATTTATAAAATCAGGAACATTTATGACCAGTCTGGATATGGCAGGTATATCCGTAACTCTTTGCCCTGCGAAAAATAAACAATGGTTAGAAGCGCTCAATGCTCCAACAACAGCTTTTTCATGGTAATTTGCTTGTATAACTCAAAAGGGCTACATCACTTGTTAGACCTTTGCTTTTATCTTATACTCAATGAAAATCAAGGAGCAAACTAGGAAACTAGCCGCAGGTTGCTCAAAACACAGTTTTGAGGTTGTAGATAAGACTGACGAAGTCAGTGAGCATATCTACGTTAAGGCGACGCTGACGTGGTTTGAAGAGATTTTGAAAGAGTATTAGACCATACTTTTCCAAAATGCGCCCAAAAAACCTTGCAACTAGGTTACAAGGTTAATCACA
>NZ_VMLT01000060.1:0-30769 GCF_013276815.1 Streptococcus sp. 1055
TCAGCTTCGCCTTGCCGTACTCAAGTACAGCCTGCGGCTAGCTTCCTAGTTTGCTCTTTGATTTTCATTGAGTATCAGATGAATTTCTTGGTTGTGGCTAAAAAATATGCTACACTATCAATATGAAAATTTTAATCCCTACAGCAAAAGAAATGAACACAGACTTGCCGAGTATCGAGGCAACACCTTTAATACCAGAAAGTCAGGCCGTGCTGGATGCCTTGGCCCTCTATTCTGCTAGTCAATTGGAGAGTTTTTATAAGGTATCAGCCGAGAAGGCTGCGGAAGAATGTCAAAATATCCAAGCTTTGAAAAGGCAAACTGCTCAACACTACCCAGCTCTTAAACTTTTTGATGGGCTTATGTACCGCCATATCAAGCGAGATAAGTTGACCGAGGCGGAACAAGCCTATCTTGAAAATCATGTCTTTATTACTTCGGCTTTGTACGGTGTCGTTCCAGCCTTGTCATCTATGGCCCCTCACCGTTTGGACTTTTTGATGAAGTTAAAAGTCGCTGGTAAGACTTTAAAGAGTCATTGGAAGGCAGCCTATGATGAAGCTGTGAAGCAGGAAGAAGTGATTTTCTCCCTCTTGTCGTCCGAGTTTGAGACGGTATTTTCTAAGGAAATCAGAGAAAAAATGGTGATCTTCAAATTTATGGAGGATAGAGGCGGTCAGCTGAAAATTCACTCAACCATTTCCAAGAAAGCGCGTGGTGCCTTCCTGACAGCCCTGATAGAAAATCAAGTACAGACGGTGGAGGAAGCTCGTCGCTTAAGCTTTGCAGGATTTACCTACCGAGAAGATCTGTCCCAGCCACAGGAATTGGTTTTTGTTAAGGAAGTATAGAAATCAGATATTTTGTATTTGGCAATATGTATCATCAGCTATTTTAGTTTATAAATGAGAAAAAAAGCGAACAAGCTAGTCTTCTGAGTGTCAGAAAAGTAGTCTTGTTCGCTTTTATTATGTTAGTTACTTGATCGCATTGACCAAGTCTTCCGCTTGTTTTTCAAGTGAGTTTAGGACTGTTTCTTCAAGAACCAATTTTCCGTCTGCCCAAGCAGAGTCATTGACACGTGCAGCAGTGAAATCACCAACGATTTGTGTACGGATAAATGGCAAGAGGTCTTTGTAAATAGCGAAAAGTTGATCGTGACCGGCATTGGCTACAGATGATACGGTGACAAACTTGTCTTGAAGGGCAGAAGCGCCACGTGTATCAGACAAGTCAAGGGCGCGAGATAGCCAGTCAAGCAAGTTTTTTACTGTTCCAGGGATAGAGAAGTTGTAGACTGGAGAGAAGATCCAGATAGCATCCGCAGCGAGAACCGCTTCACGAGCAGTAGCTACAGCTGGATGAGTTGGAACTTCCAAATCTTGGCTGAAGAGAGGAAGGGCTGAATAATCAAGGTAGCTAACTTCCGCTTTACCAGCAAGTGCTTTCTCAGCTTCGAGCGCCATTTGGTGGTTGAAAGAACCTTGGCGTAGTGATCCGACGATAAATAATACTTTTTTAGACATGATGTGTCTCCTTTTTCTTAAATTTACGAGAATTTTCTCGTTGTTATAAAATATATTACAACAAAGCAAAACAACTTGCAAGAAATTTGCTCAGAGTTTATTTGAAAATTGTAAAATTTCGGAAACTCTAGTCATTTGTGACTGAAAAAGTAAGAACTGTTTCACTTTCAAAATCGGTTTTGTTTGAAGGAAGAAATAAAGTGCGATTGTTCTTGCATTCACTTGTAATAAAGCCCAATAGATGGTAAAATAGACGAGTGAAAAAAAGACAAAAAAAAGCAAAAAATAATCTACTGTGGCAGTATGGTCTAGGGATGACGATTTTGTTTGTGGTTATCAGTGCTTCCTTTCTGTATCTAGTGTTTCTGAGTATGAAACCTTATCAAACAGCTAAAAGTGAAGGAGAAAAATTAGCTCAGCAGTATGCAGGATTAGAGCAGGCTGATCAGGTTGACTTATACAATGGCTTGGAATCCTATTATAGCGTTCTTGGCCGTAATAAAAAACAAGAAGCACTTGCTGTCCTGATTGGAAAAGATGACCACAATATTTACGTTTATCAGCTAAATCAAGGTGTTTCACAAGAAAAAGCAGAAGCTGTTTCGAAGGAAAAAGGAGCTGGCGAGATTGACAAGATTACCTTTGGCCGTTATCAAGACAAACCAATCTGGGAAGTCAAGTCAGGCTCTGATTTTTATCTAGTAGATTTTGAAACAGGAGTATTGGTCAATAAGGAGGGCCTATGAAACTATCCAACCGTGTTTTAGAAATGGAAGAAAGTGTGACCTTGGCTGCTGGAGCTCGTGCCAAAGCACTCAAGTCTGAGGGAAGAGATATCCTGTCTCTAACCTTGGGTGAGCCAGATTTCACTACTCCAAAAAATATCCAAGATGCCGCCATTGCATCGATTCGAGATGGGCGTGCTTCTTTTTATACAGTAACCTCAGGCCTGCCAGAGCTCAAGGCAGCGGTCAATACTTACTTTGAACGCTTTTACGGCTATTCTGTAGCGCCAAATCAAGTGACAGTCGCTGCTGGAGCCAAATATTCTCTCTATACCTTCTTTATGGCTGTGGTCAATCCAGGTGATGAAGTTATCATCCCAACCCCCTACTGGGTAAGCTATGGAGACCAGGTCAAGATGGCAGAAGGTGTGCCAGTCTTTGTTCCTGCTAAGGAAGATAATCACTTTAAGGTGACCGTAGAGCAGTTAGAAGCAGCTCGCACAGACAAGACCAAGGTTTTGGTGCTGAATTCGCCATCCAATCCGACAGGTATGATTTACACCCGTGAGGAACTCTTGGCAATCGGAAACTGGGCTGTAGAAAAGGATATTCTCATTCTAGCAGATGATATCTATGGGCGCTTGGTCTATAATGGTCATGAGTTCACACCGATTTCTAGCCTATCTGAGGCAATTCGCAAGCAAACAGTGGTCATCAATGGTGTGTCTAAAATCTATGCCATGACAGGTTGGCGGATTGGCTATGCCGTTGGAGAAGCAAACATTATTGCTGCCATGTCCAAGATTGCAGGTCAAACAACTTCGAATCCGTCAGCAGTAGCCCAGTATGCAGCAGTTGAGGCTCTATCAGGTGAGCAAGATACTGTAGAAAGCATGCGTCAGGCTTTTGAGGAACGTCTCAATACCATCTATCCCCTTCTTGCTGAGGTGCCAGGATTTGAAGTGCTCAAACCGCAAGGAGCTTTCTATCTCTTCCCAAATGTCAAAAAAGCTATGGAGATGAAAGGCTATACAGATGTGACAGATTTTACAACCGCTATCCTAGAAGAAGCCGAAGTGGCCTTGGTAACAGGAGCAGGATTCGGAGCACCAGAAAATGTCCGCCTCAGCTATGCGACAGACCTAGACACGCTTAAAGAAGCAGTTAAACGCTTGAAAGCATTTATGGGTAGTGAGAATGATTGATCATTTTGAGATTAAGGTAAAGGATTTACAAATTTCAGAAGGATTTTATAAGAGTTTTCTCGCTCCTTTGGGCTATAAATTGGCTTTTAAGACTAGTTCTCTAATCAGTTTTCTTGCCCCGAACAGCCCTCATCCTGGTGGTGATTTTTGGCTGGCTCAGGGGACACAAGATCCTATTCACTTTGCTTTTTTAGCAGAAAATAAGGAAGAAGTTCAGGCTTGTTATGAGGCTGGTTTAGAGGCAGGTGGGCGAGACAATGGGGCTCCTGATTATCGCAGTGAGCATCCGATTTACTACGCTGCTTTTGTGATTGACCCAGATGGGAACAATATAGAAGTGGTTTGCCATAAAGAATAAAAAAGAAAAAGGAAAAATAATGACAAAACGTGTAACGATTATTGATGTAAAAGACTATGTTGGTCAGGAAGTGACGATTGGCGCTTGGGTTGCCAACAAATCAGGAAAAGGGAAAATTGCCTTCTTGCAATTGCGTGATGGAACAGCCTTCTTCCAAGGTGTGGCTTTTAAACCAAACTTTGTCGAAAAATTTGGTGAAGAAGTAGGACTTGAGAAGTTTGATGTCATCAAACGCTTGAGCCAAGAAACGTCTGTTTATGTGACAGGTATTGTCAAAGAGGACGAACGTTCTAAATTTGGCTATGAGTTGGACATCACAGACATCGAAGTGATCGGTGAATCTCAAGACTACCCAATCACACCAAAAGAACACGGTACAGACTTTTTGATGGACAACCGTCACTTGTGGCTCCGTTCTCGTAAGCAAGTGGCCGTGATGCAAATCCGTAACGCTATTATCCATGCAACTTATGAGTTCTTTGACAAGAACGGTTTCATGAAATTTGACAGCCCAATTCTTTCAGGAAATGCGGCAGAAGATTCAACAGAACTCTTTGAAACGGACTACTTCGGAACGCCAGCCTACTTGAGCCAATCAGGTCAGCTTTACCTAGAAGCAGGTGCTATGGCTCTTGGTCGTGTCTTTGACTTTGGTCCAGTTTTCCGTGCTGAAAAATCAAAAACGCGCCGTCACTTGACCGAGTTCTGGATGATGGATGCAGAGTACTCATACTTGACACATGATGAGTCGCTTGACTTGCAAGAAGCTTATGTGAAAGCTCTTCTACAAGGTGTTCTTGACCGTGCGCCTCAAGCCTTGGAAACCTTGGAACGTGATACAGAGCTCTTGAAACGCTACATTGCAGAGCCATTCAAACGTATCACTTACGATCAAGCCATTGACCTCTTGCAAGAACATGAGAATGATGAAGACGCTGACTACGAACATCTTGAGCATGGTGATGACTTTGGTTCACCACATGAAACTTGGATTTCAAACCACTTTGGTGTGCCAACTTTTGTCACGAACTACCCAGCAGCCATCAAGGCCTTCTATATGAAACCAGTTCCTGGAAATCCAGAGCGCGTGCTTTGTGCAGACTTGCTTGCTCCAGAAGGTTACGGAGAAATCATCGGTGGTTCTATGCGTGAGGAAGACTATGATTCCCTTGTCGCTAAGATGGATGAACTTGGCATGGACCGTACAGAGTATGAATTCTACCTTGACCTTCGTAAATACGGTACAGTTCCACACGGTGGATTTGGTATCGGTATCGAGCGTATGGTAACCTTCGCAGCAGGAACAAAACATATCCGTGAAGCCATTCCATTCCCACGTATGTTACACCGTATTAAACCATAAGAACAGGAAAACGCCCATGTGGCGTTTTTTCGAATTCCAGAGTTTTTACTTGCGTAAAAAATTTTTTTCTAGTATAATAGTTTATTGTGAGCGAACCTCACTTACCCCTTGCAAAGTCTTGGGGTCATTAGACCAAAAGGAGGAACATATCAATGGCTAAATACGAAATTCTTTATATCATTCGTCCAAACATTGAAGAAGAAGCTAAAAACGCTTTGGTAGCACGTTTTGACTCTATTTTGACTGACAACGGTGCAACTGTTGTTGAATCAAAAACTTGGGAAAAACGTCGTCTTGCATACGAAATCAAAGATTTCCGTGAAGGACTTTACCACATCGTTAACGTTGAAGCAAACGACGATGCAGCTCTTAAAGAGTTTGACCGTCTTTCAAAAATCAACGCTGACATTCTTCGTCACATGATCGTCAAAACTGACGCGTAAGAAGGTAAACTATGATTAACAATGTTGTACTTGTAGGGCGTATGACACGTGACGCTGAGTTGCGTTATACCCCATCAAATGTAGCAGTTGCGACTTTTACTCTTGCAGTAAACCGTACATTTAAGAGTCAAAATGGCGAACGTGAGGCTGATTTTATCAATGTCGTTATGTGGCGCCAACAGGCTGAAAACCTTGCTAACTGGGCTAAAAAAGGCTCACTTATCGGGGTGACAGGCCGTATCCAGACTCGTAGTTACGATAACCAGCAAGGACAACGTGTCTACGTGACAGAAGTCGTGGCTGAGAATTTCCAAATGTTGGAAAGCCGTAGTGTGCGTGAAGGTCATACAGGTGGAGCTTACTCTGCCCCAACTGCAAACTATTCAGCACCTACAAATTCAGTGCCAGACTTTTCACGTGATGAAAATCCATTTGGAGCAACAAATCCATTGGATATTTCAGATGATGATTTACCATTCTAATGGACAACTAAAATTATAAAGGAGAAAAAACATGGCTCAACAACGTCGTGGCGGATTCAAACGCCGTAAAAAAGTTGATTACATCGCAGCAAACAAAATTGAATATGTTGATTACAAAGATACTGAGCTTCTTAGCCGTTTCGTTTCAGAACGTGGGAAAATCCTTCCTCGTCGTGTAACAGGAACTTCAGCTAAAAACCAACGTAAAGTAACAACAGCTATCAAACGCGCTCGCGTAATGGCTTTGATGCCTTTCGTAAACGAAGATTAAAGAAAAGACCCGGTTGGGTCTTTTTTTCAGATCCAGTGGACCTCTTTTTCATGAGCTTGAAAACAAGAAAGTGAATTAAGACCCCGACGGGTCTTTTTTCACGAGATAGTTTTTTTCTGACCTTGGCGTGCTATAATAGTAATAGAAAGAGTAAAGGTGGGTAAGTCAAAGATGAATTGTACGATTAGAAATATGATTAAGTCTGATATTGAATCCTTATCTCATGGATTTATGAATCAAGGTTGGCCTGGTAGAGAGGAAATTTTGGCTAGATATTTTCTGGAACAGGAAAGTGGGGAGAGAGAAGTCTTAGTTGCAGAGATTGATGGTGCTGTAGCGGGCTACGTTACCATTTTGCCCTCTGCTAAACATGGTCCTTTTGCAGAAGTCTATCCAGAATTATCAGATTTTAATGTGTTTGAGCCTTTTCGAAATCAAGGGATTGGGAGTCAACTGCTAGAAGAGGCAGAAAATCGAGTTAAGTTTTTTTCAGACAAAGTGACGTTGGGTGTAGGTTTGCACTCAGGCTATGGACCTGCCCAGAGATTGTATATCAGACGGGGCTACATTCCAGATGGGACAGGTGTCTGGTATCGAAATCAACCCTTGGAAATGAATGCTACTATTCAAAATAATGATGATTTAGTTCTGTACTTATCAAAGAAGTTCGAATAAGAGATGGCGAATTTCTTTGAAAATAGGGGATTTAGCTACTTTATGGTATAATGGAAAGAGTTAGATTGAAAGAGGTAGTGAGATGGATGCCAAATTAAGATACAAGGCAAAGAAGATCAAGATTGTCTTTTTTGATATTGATGATACATTGCGAAATTCCAAGACAGGTTTTATTCCGTCTTCAATCCCAACTGTTTTTAAGCAATTACGTGAGAAAGGAATCTTGACAGGTATTGCTTCTGGACGGGGGATTTTTGGTGTTGTACCAGAGATTCGTGAACTGAATCCTGACTTTTTTGTGACCTTAAATGGGGCTTATATCGAAGATAAAAAAGGTCAGGTTATTTATCAACATCAGATTGAGAAGTCAGATGTTGAGGAGTATATTTCTTGGGCCAAGCAAGAGGAAATAGAGTATGGCTTGGTTGGGAGTCATGATGCCAAATTGTCGACTCGTACCGATATGATTAGTGAAGCTATCAATCCAATTTATCCCGATTTAGATGTAGATCCTGATTTCCATGAAAAAGAAAATATCTATCAGATGTGGACTTTTGAAGATAAAGGAGATGACTTGCACTTGCCTGACAGTCTCTCAGACAAACTTCGCATGGTTCGTTGGCATGAGCATTCGTCTGATATTGTGCCGATTTCAGGCTCCAAAGCGACGGGGGTGGAAAAGGTTGTGGAACATCTTGGCTTGAAACCAGAGAACGTCATGGTTTTTGGAGATGGCCTCAACGACTTGGAACTCTTTGATTATGCTGGAATCAGCGTTGCAATGGGAATTTCTCATGATAAGATCAAAGAAAAAGCAGATTATATTACAAAAGCACTAGAAGAAGATGGCATTTTTGATGCCTTAGAAGGATTTGGTATGGTAGAAAAAGAATTGCATTTCCCACAAGTAGACATTGAAACAGTAGAAGGTCCTATCGCGACTATTAAGACCAATCACGGAGACTTGCGTATTAAACTTTTCCCTGAACATGCTCCTAAAACAGTAGCTAACTTTGTAGCTCTTGCAAAAGATGGTTACTATGATGGTGTCATTTTCCACCGTATTATCAAGGACTTTATGATTCAAGGTGGAGACCCAACTGGAACTGGTATGGGTGGCGAGTCCATCTACGGCGAATCTTTTGAGGATGAATTCTCAGAAGAACTTTACAATGTCCGGGGTGCCCTTTCTATGGCCAATGCTGGTCCAAATACTAACGGCAGCCAGTTCTTTATCGTGCAAAATCAACACCTGCCTTATTCTAAAAAAGAAATTGCTCGTGGTGGTTGGCCAGAACCGATTGCGGAAATCTATGCCAATCAAGGTGGAACTCCTCACCTAGATCGCCGTCACACGGTTTTTGGTCAGCTAGCTGATGAAGCTTCTTACGCTGTCTTGGATGCCATTGCTGCTGTTGAGACAGGGGCTATGGACAAGCCAGTTGAAGATGTCGTGATTGAAACAATTGAAATCGAGGACTAAGATGAAAATCGGTGATAAGCTAAAGGGGCGTATTACAGGGATTCAGCCCTACGGTGCCTTTGTTGAGCTAGAGACAGGTGATACGGGGCTGATTCACATTTCAGAGATTCGGACAGGATTTATTGAAAATATTCATGAAGCCTTGAAAGTCGATGAAGAGGTTCAGGTTCAGGTAGTGGATTTAGATGAATTTACAGGGAAAGCAAGTCTTTCTATCCGCACTTTGGAGGAAGAAAAGCACCAGTTTCCGAGACGGAGACGCTTTTCAAGCGACCGTTTTAACTACGGCTTTGCGCCTCTTAAACGAATGATGCCAATTTGGACTAGAGAAGCCTTGCACTATTTAAAAAAGAAGAAGTAGTTTAGAATTTTATATTTTTTGTAATGTTAATATAAATCTGCTATAATAGGACCATGGAAGAAGAACAATTATTAAAATCAGGGGAGCGAATTAACCAGCTCTTCTCAACAGATATCAAAATTATTCAAAATAGAGAGGTTTTTAGCTATTCGGTGGATAGTGTTCTCTTGTCACGTTTTCCGCGTTTTCCTAAAAAGGGCTTGATAGTGGATTTTTGCGCTGGAAATGGAGCAGTAGGGCTATTTGCTAGCACTCGTACTCAGGCACAGATTTTGGCTGTTGAGATTCAGAAGCGTTTGGCGGATATGGCTGAGCGCTCTGTCCGTTTGAATGGATTAGAGGAGCAGATGCAGGTCATCTGTGATGATTTGAAAAATATGCCTGCTTACATCCAGGGAAGTAAGGTGGATATGATTTTGTGTAATCCGCCCTATTTCAAGGTGGATCCTCATTCCAACTTAAATGAGAGTGAACATTATCTCTTGGCGCGCCATGAAATCACGACCAATTTGCAGGAAATCTGTCGTAGTGCCCAGAGTATTCTCAAGTCTAATGGACGGTTGGCTATGGTTCATCGTCCTGACCGACTCTTGGACATTCTGGATATGTTGCAACGGCATAATCTAGCCCCTAAGCGCCTGCAATTTGTCTATCCCAAAAAGGAAAAGGAAGCCAATATGCTTTTGATTGAGGCTATCAAGGATGGCTCGACAAGTGGCTTTAAGGTCTTGCCACCTCTCATTGTCCACAATGATGATGGCTCTTATACGCCGGAACTCGAAGAGATTTATTATGGATCATAAGGCTTATATGTACGTGCTGGAGTGTCGTGACGGATCCTACTATACAGGTTATACGACTGATGTGAGAAGACGCCTCGCTGTCCACAATAGTGGGAAGGGAGCCAAATACACACGAGCACGCTTGCCAGTCAAACTTATCTATGCTCAAGGTTTTGCCAGTAAGGAAGAAGCCATGTCGGCTGAAGCCCTTCTCAAGCGTAAGAAGAGGCCACAGAAGGAAAGATTTTTATCTGAAAATCAAGATAGAAATTTAGTCAGTTATTTTGAAGAATCGTGGGGAGTCCTTTGACTCCTCTTACCTTTGTCAAAAAGCGAAAAAAATGCTACAATAAAGAAAATAAACAAAATGAGGTATTATCATGTCCAAGATTCTAGTATTTGGTCACCAAAATCCAGACTCAGATGCCATCGGGTCATCTGTAGCCTTTGCCTACCTTGCAAAAGAAGCTTACGGTTTGGATACGGAAGCTGTTGCCCTTGGAACTCCAAATGAAGAAACAGCCTTTGTCTTGAACTATTTTGGTGTGGAAGCACCGCGTGTCATTACTTCTGCCAAAGCAGAAGGAGCAGAACAAGTTATCTTGACTGACCACAATGAATTCCAACAATCTGTATCAGATATCGCTGAAGTAGAAGTTTATGGTGTGGTGGACCACCACCGTGTGGCTAATTTTGAAACTGCAAGCCCACTTTACATGCGTTTGGAGCCAGTTGGTTCAGCGTCTTCAATCGTTTACCGTATGTTCAAAGAACATGGTGTAGCTGTGCCTAAAGAGATTGCTGGTTTGATGCTTTCAGGTTTGATTTCAGATACCCTTCTTTTGAAATCACCAACAACACACCCAACAGATACAGTCATTGCTCCTGAATTGGCTGAGTTAGCTGGTGTAAACTTGGAAGAGTATGGTTTGGCTATGTTGAAAGCTGGTACAAACTTGGCTAGCAAATCTGCTGACGAATTGATTGACATCGATGCTAAGACTTTTGAATTGAACGGAAATAATGTCCGTGTTGCCCAAGTAAACACAGTGGACATCGCTGAAGTATTGGAACGCCAAGCAGAAATTGAAGCTGCAATGCAAGCTGCTAACGAAGCAAACGGTTACTCTGACTTTGTCTTGATGATTACAGATATCGTCAACTCAAACTCAGAAATCCTAGCACTTGGTGCTAACATGGATAAGGTTGAAGCAGCCTTCAACTTCAAACTTGAAAACAATCATGCCTTCCTTGCTGGTGCCGTTTCACGTAAGAAACAAGTGGTACCTCAATTGACTGAAAGCTTTAATGCGTAAGATTTTAGGTGTCAGTTCAAAATCGGAAAGTCTAGTTTGCCTTATATCGAAAGGAGTTTCGGCTCCTTTTTTTCTAGGAGTGAAGCATGTTAGAAAATGGCGATTTGATTTTTGTGAGAGATGAGTCAGATATGGGACAGGCCATCCAGACTTCCACAGGCAACTATAACCATGTTGCCATTTATTTGGATGGGATGATTTACCACGCTAGTGGACAGGCTGGTGTTGTCTGTCAAGAACCTGCAGACTTCTTTGAGCCCAATCACTTGTACGACCTCTATGTTTACCCAGAAATGGATATCCAGTCTGTGAAGGAAAAAGCTTGCAAACATCTAGGAGCACCTTATAATGCTTCTTTCTATCCAGATGGAGAAGGCTTTTACTGTTCCCAGTATATGGCAGAAATTCTCCCCATTTTTGAAACCATTCCTATGAAATTTGGAGATGGGGAGCAGGAGATTAGTGATTTTTGGAGAGAGTATTACAGAGAACTAGGTCTGCCTGTTCCTCTGAACCAGCCGGGGACCAATCCCAGTCAGTTGGCAGCATCGCCTCTGTTAGAATGTAAAGAAAGGAATCTTCATGATTCAGATTTTTAATCCATCTCGTTTGACGAGACAGCCATTTTTTGGAGAATTAATCCGCTATCTGGACCAGCATGAGGATGTGATTTTGCGAGAAATTAAGGCTCAATTTCCAGATGTGGCAGTTGATAAACTCATGGAAGAGTATATAAAGGCAGGCTTGATTCTACGAGAAAATAAGCGTTATTACCTTAATCTTCCTATGTTTGAATCACTCGATAGTCTCGAACTGGATCAAGAGATTTTTGTCAGCGAAGATAGTCCGGTCTATCAAGCCTTGTTAGAGCAAAGTTTTGAGACGGAATTGCGCAATCAAACCAATGCAGCTATTTTAGTTGAAAAGACGGACTTTGCGAGATCAAAAATGACCCTGTCTAATTATTTCTACAAGGTCAAACATCAGTATCCTTTGACAGAAAAACAGCAGGAACTTTATGACATTTTAGGAGATGTTAATCCTGAGTATGCCCTCAAATACATGACAACTTTTTTGCTAAAATTTCTCAAAAAAGATCAACTGATGCAGAAACGCCGTGATATCTTTGTGGACAGTTTGGTCGTCTTGGGCTATATTGTCCAAAATGAAGATGGAAAGTATGAGTTGGCTGTCGATTTTGACAAGGAGAGATTAACTTTCTATTTAGTGTGATTGCTTTTTCTGAGCACATTGTTTGACTTTATCTACCGATAAGTTTATACTAATGTAACCGATAACACATATCGGAATAAAACTAAAGGAGACAATCATATGTCACTTGAAAACAAATTGGAACAAGCAACAGGCGCTGTCAAAGAAGGTTTTGGTAAAGTTACTGGAGACAGCAAGACAGAACTTGAAGGAGCTGTTGAAAAAACAGTTGCTAAGGCAAAAGAAGTAGTTGAAGATGCTAAAGGTGCTGTAGAAGGTGCCGTTGAAGGTTTGAAAAACGCTTTTAAATAAAAATAGAAAAAATCAAGGGTTTTATTTCCCTTGATTTTTTACTATCTTATAAATAATTTTCTGCGACGGCTGCATCTCCTGGATAGGCTTCTTTTTTTCCTTGGACGATTTGGTAGCAATCAGCTCCCTTACCAGCAATAATCACAGCATCGAGTTCTTGTTCAGTGATGGTCATTGCCACCTTGATGGCCTCTTGGCGATTCGCAATTTTTTCAACAGGATGATTGATGTAGCTACTGATTTCATCTGCAATGGCCATCGGGTCTTCATAATTGGGGTCATCAGCAGTCAAAAAGACTTGAATCTCAGGATGTTGATTGAGGAGGAGGCCAAAGTCCTTACGACGACTTTCTCCCTTGTTTCCTGTTGATCCCAGAACCAGAGCAATCTTTCCAGTTTGATGAGTTTCAACCACATTGATGAGTTTTTTCAGACTATCCCCATTGTGGGCGTAGTCGATGAAGACCTTGGCTCCATTTTTCTGAGTGAGGACTTCCATACGACCAGGAACGCGGGTTGCAGCGATTCCTTTTTTGATGTCCTCAAGACTAGCTCCGAGACGGAGGCAAGCAAGTCCAGCAGCAACGGCATTTTCTTGGTTGAAGTGACCAATCAGTTGGATATCATAGTCTCCAGCCAGTTTACCCGTAGCTGAAAAGCTAAAGGCTTTGGAATTCTCGATTTGGTTATCAGATTGGCTACCATAGAAATCATGGTCTTGATCTGCCACTTGTTCTTTCAAGACAGAAAAGTGATCCATGTCACTGTTAATGATGACTGCTCGGCTATTTTCCATCAAGAGACGCTTGTGGTAGAAATAGTCTTCAAAGCTAGGGTGTTCAATCGGGCCGATATGGTCTGGGCTGATATTGAGGAAAACTCCCACATCAAAGGTTAGACCATAGATACGTTTGACCAGATAGGCTTGACTAGATACCTCCATGATGAGGTGGGTACGGTCATTTTGCACAGCCTGATTCATCATGTCAAATAGGTCAATACTCTCAGGAGTTGTCAATGCAGACTTAAAGAAAGTCTTGCCATCTAAAGTTGTATTCATAGTCGAGAGCATAGCAGGTCGATTCCCTTGAGATAAGATGTTATAAGCGAAATAGGCTGCTGTGGTCTTACCCTTGGTTCCAGTAAAGGCAAGGAGTTTGAGTTTTTCCTGTGGATTTCCATAAAATTCCATAGCAATCAGACTCATAGCTTTCTTAATGTCGTTCACGATAATGGCAGGAATACCAACTTCATAGTCTTTTTCAGCCACATACCAACCGAGTCCTTGAGAGATTGCTGAAAGCAGAAATTCCTTCTTAAAGGCAGTGCCTTTTGCAAAAAAAAGAGTGTCTTCTGTTACTTTTCGGCTGTCGTAGCTGATGCTATCAAAAACAACTTTGCTGTAGTTGTAGTGGTAGTGTCCTTGGTCGATAATCTCGCGGAAGAGACCATCTTTCTTTAATATATCTAATACGGTTTCAATCTTAATCATACTTTCTATTGTAAACCGAAAGTCGCAAATTTACAAGTAACAAGGAAAAGTTTATAATGGAAGATAAGGAGTTTTTCCTAGTTATCAAAATTGAATGAGGAATCTATGTCGCACGAAAACAATCACCAGCAGGCTCAGATGTTACGGGGGACTGCTTGGCTAACGGCTAGTAACTTTATCAGTCGCCTACTTGGGGCTATTTACATTATTCCTTGGTATATCTGGATGGGGTCTTATGCGGCTACGGCTAATGGTCTCTTTACCATGGGTTACAATATCTATGCCTGGTTCTTGCTGGTTTCAACAGCAGGGATTCCAGTTGCGGTGGCCAAGCAAGTTGCCAAGTACAATACCATGAGAGAAGAGGAGCATAGCTTTGCCCTGATTCGGAGCTTTTTAGGCTTTATGACAGGACTAGGCCTGGTTTTTGCTTTAGTCTTGTATGTCTTTGCTCCTTGGCTAGCAGACTTGTCTGGCGTGGGCAAAGACTTGATCCCAATCATGCAAAGCTTGGCTTGGGGAGTCTTGATTTTCCCATCTATGAGTGTTATCCGAGGATTTTTCCAAGGGATGAATAATCTCAAACCTTATGCCATGAGCCAAATTGCTGAGCAGGTCATTCGTGTTATCTGGATGCTCCTAGCAACCTTTATCATTATGAAGCTTGGCTCGGGAGACTATCTAGCAGCTGTTACCCAATCCACCTTTGCGGCCTTTGTCGGTATGGTAGCCAGTTTTGCAGTTTTGGTCTATTTTCTTGCTCAAGAAGGGTTACTCAAAAAAGTCCTTGAAACAGGGGATAAGATAGACAGCAAGCGTCTCTTAGTAGATACCATTAAGGAAGCCATTCCTTTTATCTTGACAGGGTCTACCATCCAGCTCTTCCAGATTTTGGACCAGATGACCTTTATCAATAGTATGAGCTGGTTTACCAACTACAGCAATGAGGACTTGGTTATCATGTTTTCTTATTTCTCAGCCAATCCTAATAAAATCACGATGATTTTGATTTCTGTTGGGGTTTCGATTGGGAGTGTTGGTTTGCCACTTTTGACGGAAAACTATGTCAAGAGGGACTTGAAGGCAGCTTCTCGTCTCGTTCAGGACAGTCTCACCCTACTCTTTATGTTCTTGCTACCAGCAACGGTTGGAGTGGTTATGGTAGGAGAACCTCTTTATACAGTCTTCTATGGCAAGCCAGACAGTTTGGCTATGGGCTTATTTGTCTTTGCAGTTTTGCAGTCTATTATTTTAGGCTTGTACATGGTCTTGTCCCCCATGCTTCAAGCCATGTTCCGCAACCGCAAGGCCGTTCTCTATTTTATCTATGGTTCTATTGCCAAGCTGGTCTTGCAACTGCCTACCATCGCCCTTTTCCACAGTTATGGTCCCTTGATTTCAACAACCATCGCTCTTATCATTCCTAACGTCTTGATGTATCGGGATATTTGTAAAGTAACGGGTGTTAAGCGCAAGGTGATTGTGAAGCGAATCATTTTAATCAGTTTGCTGACCCTAGTCATGTTTCTGTTAATAGGAACCATCCAGTGGCTGTTAGGATTTGTTTTCCAACCAAGTGGACGTTTGTGGAGCTTCTTTTATGTAGCTCTTGTCGGTGCCATGGGGGGTGGACTCTACGGATTCATGAGTCTCTATACTCGTCTCTTAGATAAGGTTATTGGACAGGCCAAAGCTGCCCAGTTGCGAGCAAAATTTAAGTTTTCTTAAGATAGCATTTATAAATAAAAGGAATAAGTTGAACAATCTTTTAGGAGAACTTGAAACTTATTCTTTTTTTTAGCGTCAAAACAGCTAAAATTATCTTTTAAGAGTAGAAGATGAGGCCTTTTTCGATTTTTTTGGACAAAATCATTGACTAAACAAACTAAACGTTGTATAATAAAACAAATCTTTAAAGCAGGAGGTTCTGGAAATGAAAAAGTCTAAGAGCAAATATCTAACCTTGGCAGGTCTTGTCCTGGGTACAGGAGTTTTATTGAGCGCGTGCGGAAATTCTAGCACGGCGACAAAAACATACAACTATGTTTATTCAAGTGACCCATCTAGCTTGAACTATCTAGCAGAGAACCGCGCAGCAACATCCGATATTGTTGCAAATTTGGTAGACGGGTTATTAGAAAATGACCAATATGGGAATATTATTCCATCATTAGCAGAGGATTGGACTGTTTCTCAGGACGGTTTGACCTATACCTACAAACTTCGCAAGGATGCCAAGTGGTTTACTTCTGAGGGAGAAGAATATGCGCCTGTAACTGCCCAGGATTTTGTGACAGGTTTGCAATATGCAGCTGATAAAAAATCAGAAGCCTTGTATCTAGTGCAGGACTCTGTTTCTGGTTTGGATGACTATATCACTGGTAAAACAAGCGACTTTTCAACTGTTGGTGTCAAGGCACTTGATGACCAAACGGTTCAATATACTTTGGTTAAACCAGAACTTTACTGGAATTCAAAAACACTCGCAACGATACTTTTTCCTGTTAATGCAGATTTCTTGAAATCAAAAGGGGATGATTTTGGGAAGGCGGATCCATCTAGTATTTTGTACAATGGACCTTTCTTGATGAAAGCACTTGTCTCAAAATCTGCTATTGAATATAAGAAAAACCCTAATTACTGGGATGCTAAGAATGTCTTTGTAGACGATGTGAAATTGACCTACTATGATGGTAGCGACCAAGAATCACTGGAACGTAATTTTACAGCTGGTGCTTATACTACGGCTCGTCTTTTTCCTAACAGCTCCAGCTATGAAGGGATTAAAGAAAAATACAAAAACAATATCATCTATAGTATGCAAAATTCAACTTCATATTTCTTTAATTTTAACCTAGATAGGAAGTCTTACAATTATACTTCTAAAACAAGTGACATTGAAAAGAAATCGACTCAGGAAGCAGTTCTCAATAAAAACTTCCGTCAGGCTATCAATTTTGCTTTTGACAGAACATCTTATGGGGCTCAGTCTGAAGGGAAAGAAGGTGCAACAAAGATTTTGCGTAACCTAGTGGTTCCTCCAAACTTTGTCAGTATCAAGGGAAAAGACTTTGGTGAAGTTGTAGCCTCTAAGATGGTCAACTATGGTAAGGAATGGCAAGGTATCAACTTTGCGGATGGTCAAGACCCTTACTACAATCCTGAGAAAGCCAAGGCTAAGTTTGCGGAAGCTAAGAAAGAACTCGAAGCAAAGGGTGTTCAATTCCCAATCCACTTGGATAAGACTGTGGAAGTAACAGATAAAGTGGGCATACAAGGAGTTAGTTCTATCAAACAATCAATTGAATCTGTTTTAGGTTCTGATAATGTAGTGATTGACATTCAGCAATTAACATCAGATGAGTTTGACAGTTCAGGCTACTTTGCTCAAACAGCTGCTCAGAAAGATTATGATTTATATCATGGCGGTTGGGGACCTGATTATCAAGACCCGTCAACCTATCTCGATATTTTTAATACTAATAGTGGAGGATTTCTGCAAAATCTTGGACTAGAGCCTGGTGAGGCCAATGACAAGGCTAAGGCAGTTGGACTGGATGTCTATACTCAAATGTTGGAAGAAGCTAATAAAGAGCAAGATCCAGCCAAACGTTATGAGAAATATGCTGATATTCAAGCTTGGTTGATTGATAGTTCTTTAGTTCTTCCAAGTGTTTCGCGTGGGGGAACACCATCATTGAGAAGAACCGTACCATTTGCTGGTGCCTATGGTTTAACCGGTACAAAAGGGGTTGAATCATATAAATACCTCAAAGTACAAGATAAGATTGTCACAACAGACGAATATGCAAAAGCCAGAGAAAAATGGTTGAAAGAAAAAGAAGAATCTAATAAAAAAGCCCAAGAAGAATTGGCAAAACATGTCAAATAAAATCTAATTGTAGATAAGTTTGTGTAAGAAGTCTTTGTGCTTAAAAACGCATAATATCAGGTATATAAAATCCTAGATGTTATGCGTTTTGTTATAGGAAGATTTATTAGATTTTATCCTCAAATTGAGTTATTCCTGACTTTATCCGTTGAAATATTATAAGGAGTATTTATGAAATTAAAATTATTAAGAGTAGATACTAAGGTGATTATGGGGAGTTTCTTCCTTGTTCTGTCTAGTCTACTTGCTTTGTTGCTTCCCCTTATCTTAAAGGGTTTAATAGATGGGAGTTCTATTGAAAATATAGGTTCCAAAGTATTTCAATCGTTTTTGATTTTTATTGGTCAAGCCTTGTTTTCTTCTATTGGTTACTATCTGTTTAGTCAATCGGGTGAAAAAAAGATAGCAAAAATCAGGAAAAAAGTGATAGAGGGGTTGATTTATGCAGAGAAATCCTTCTTTGATAAGAGCCAAAGTGGGGAGTTGACTTCTGCCATTGTCAATGACACGAGTGTCATTCGTGAGTTTTTAATTACGACTTTCCCAAATATTATTTTGAGTTTAGTTATGGTACTTGGTTCCATCATAGTCTTATTTAGTCTTGATTGGAATCTTTCTCTACTTTTATTCATCACTCTTCCTTGTATGATGTTTATTATCTTGCCCCTTTCCAATATCAGTGAAAAGTATAGTCGTCGTTTACAGGAGGAAATCGGATTTTTAACAGGGCAATTGACTGAAAAGATTCAAGAACATGAATTAATTAAGACTAACCAAGCAGAGAAAAGTGTACAGGATGTTTTGGATAATTGTATTGAAAGGGTACAAAACAATTCACTGAAATCAGATAGGATTACTTCTTTTGAGACCCCGTTTGCTCTCTTATTTATCTTTGCGACTATAGCTGTGATGCTAACCTATGGGGGTTATCGGGTCAGCGCAGGATATATATCTGTGGGAACCTTGGTTTCGTTTTTGATTTACCTCTTTCAATTACTTAATCCTATTAGTAATATAGCTAATTTTGTAACTGTTTATTCTAGGAGTAAGGGATCTTCAGTTGCACTGGAGAACTTGCTTGCAGTTCCTAAAGAAAAATTTGAGGGAGGAAAATCGGTATCAGGACAAGGGTTGAATTTTAACCATGTCTATTTTGGTTATGATGAAAATCGACCTGTCTTAAAGGATATTACTTTCTCCATTTTCAAGGGGCAAAAAATTGCTTTTGTTGGACCATCTGGATCAGGAAAATCAACGATTGTGCGTTTGTTAGAGCGGTTTTATAAACCGCTTTCAGGAGATATTCTAATGGAGCAATCAAGTATATATGATTTTAACTTAAAAGAATGGAGAAGTAAAATCGCTTGGGTTTCACAAAATAATGCAGTCTTATCTGGCAGTATTCGTGACAATCTTTGTCTCGGTTTGAATCGCTTAGTAACTGATGATGAATTGATGAAAGTGCTAGACTTAGTATCACTAGGTGATGAGATTCGCTCCATGAAAGAGGGACTAGATACTGAGGTTGGTGAACGCGGACGACTCTTGTCAGGGGGACAAAGCCAAAGACTTCAAATAGCTAGAGCCTACTTAAAAGATGCTGAAATTCTTATATTTGATGAAGCCACTGCTAATCTTGATGCGGATTCTGAGTATGCGATTATCAGTAGCCTCTATTCTGTACTAAAGGAGAAGACAGTTGTGATTATAGCGCATCGTTTGTCAACGGTAAAAGATGTGGATTGTATTTTCTTCTTAGAGGAGGGGAAAATCACTGGCTCAGGAACTCATAAGGAACTACTGGAAAATCATGAGCGTTATGCTCGTTTTGTGCAGGAGCAAATGATAGAGTGAAGGTGTCTTTTGAGATTCACCATTTTATAGTCTATTAAAGGGAGCAGGAAAAACTCCCTTTTTATATAGTTTGAAACTATAGCTAGCTCTTGAAAAGAAGAAAATGAGTTGATGAAAATAAGTGGTACAATAGTTACTATAGATTTGGAGGTATTGTATGAGCAAGGAATTACACATTAACACAATTTTGGCCCAGGCGGGCATTAAGTCAGATGAAGCGACAGGTGCATTGGTGACACCGCTCCATTTTTCAACGACCTATCAGCATCCAGAGTTTGGTCGATCTACTGGGTTTGACTATACGCGCACTAAAAATCCAACTCGTAGTAAGGCTGAGGAAGTCTTGGCGGCTATTGAGTCAGCAGACTATGCCCTAGCGACTAGCTCAGGGATGTCAGCTATTGTACTGGCCTTTAGCGTCTTTCCAGTAGGAAGTAAGGTCTTGGCAGTGCGTGATCTTTACGGTGGTTCTTTTCGCTGGTTTAACCAAGTGGAGCAGGAAGGTCGTTTCCATTTTACCTATGCCAATACAGAAGAAGAGTTGATTGCCGAGTTAGAAAAGGATGTGGATGTTCTCTATATCGAAACCCCAACCAATCCCTTGATGTTGGAATTTGATATCGAAAAACTAGCAAAATTGGCTCATGCTAAGGGTGCCAAAGTGGTGGTGGACAATACCTTCTATAGCCCTATCTACCAACGTCCGATCGAAGATGGAGCAGATATGGTTCTCCATTCAGCAACCAAGTATCTGGCAGGACACAATGATGTCTTGGCTGGAGTGGTTGTGACCAATAGTTTAGAACTATACGAGAAGCTTTTCTACAATCTCAATACGACAGGGGCAGTCTTGTCACCGTTTGACAGCTACCAGTTGCTTCGTGGTCTCAAGACCTTGTCTCTTCGTATGGAGCGCTCAACAGCTAACGCCCAAGAAGTGGTTGCCTTTTTGAAGGATTCTCCAGCAGTCAAGGAGGTTCTCTATACTGGTCGTGGGGGGATGATTTCCTTTAAAGTAGTCGATGAAACGCGCATTCCTCATATTTTGAACAGTCTCAAGGTCTTCTCTTTTGCGGAAAGTTTGGGTGGGGTAGAAAGTCTCATTACTTATCCAACGACGCAAACTCATGCTGATATTCCAGCAGAAGTGCGCCATTCTTATGGTTTGACAGATGACCTCTTGCGCTTGTCAATTGGGATTGAGGATGCTAGAGATTTGATTGCAGATTTGCGCCAAGCTTTAGAAGGATAAGACAAAGATGGGAAAATATGATTTTACAAGCCTGCCCAACCGTTTAGGGCACCATACCTATAAATGGAAAGAAACAGAAACGGATAGTGAAGTTCTACCAGCTTGGATAGCGGATATGGACTTTGTGGTCTTGCCTGAAATCCGCCAAGCCGTGCAAACTTACGCAGACCAACTGGTTTATGGTTATACCTATGCCAGTGAAGACTTAATTAAGGAAGTTCAAAAGTGGGAAGCTACACAATACGGTTACAACTTTGACAAAGAGGCTCTTGTTTTTATCGAGGGTGTGGTACCAGCCATCTCAACAGCTATTCAAACCTTTACAAAAGAAGGCGAGGCGGTTTTAATTAACACGCCTGTCTACCCACCCTTTGCTCGCAGTGTCAAGTTGAACAATCGTAGATTGATTACTAATTCCTTAGTGGAAAAGGATGGTCTGTTTGAGATTGACTTTGACCAACTTGAAAAGGATTTGGTGGAAGAGGAGGTTAAACTCTATATTCTTTGCAACCCTCACAATCCTGGTGGACGTGTTTGGGAAAAAGAAGTGTTGGAGAAGATTGGCCAACTCTGCCAAAAACACGGTGTTTTGTTAGTTTCAGATGAGATTCACCAAGATTTGACCCTCTTTGGTCACAAACACCAGTCTTTCAATACCATCAATCCTGCCTTCAAAAATTTTGCTATCGTCTTGACCAGTGCCACTAAAACATTTAATATTGCTGGGACAAAAAATTCCTATGCAGTCATTGAAAATCCTAAGTTGAGACTGGCTTTCCAGAAACGCCTGTTGGCCAATAATCAGCATGAAATTTCAGGCTTGGGTTATTTGGCGACAGAAGCTGCCTATCGATACGGTAAAGATTGGCTAGAGGAACTCAAGCAAGTCTTTGAAGATCACATCAATTATGTGGTGGATCTATTTGGAAAAGAGACTAAAATCAAGGTCATGAAACCGCAAGGTACCTACTTGATTTGGCTTGACTTTTCAGCCTATGACCTGACTGATGAAACATTGCAAGAGTTGTTGAGAAATGAATCCAAGGTTATCCTCAACCGTGGTTTGGATTTTGGAGAGGAAGGAAGTCTCCATGCCCGCATCAATATAGCTATGCCCAAATCTCTATTGCAAGAAGTCTGTCAGCGGATTGTGGCTACTTTTGCCAAACGTTAAAAATCCAGTCTTCTAGGAGAAAAGTCTTCCTAGAAGGCTATTTTCATAGGCGAAAATATGGTATAATAAAAAGATAAGGTAAAGGTGAAAATATGGCTAAATTGATTCCGGGGAAAGTTCGTATCGAAGGTGTTGCCCTTTATGAAACTGGTAAGGTTGATATCATCAAGGAAAAGAACAATCGGCTCTACGCTCGCGTTGCAGAAGAAGAACTGCGCTATAGTTTAGAGGATGATTTGGTTTTTTGTGCCTGTGATTTTTTTCAAAAGAGGGGCTACTGTGTGCATTTGGCAGCGCTAGAGCATTTTCTGAAAAATGATGAGCGTGGTCAGGAAATCTTGTGGAGTCTGGAAGAAGGTCATGAAGAAAAAGAGGCCATTGAAACCAAGGTGACCTTGGGTGGCAAGTTTTTGGATCGAATTTTATCTCCAAAATCAGAATGCGCCTATGAGTTATCAGTTGTGGGTCAGGTGGAAGCAGGAAGCAATCATATCTTGTGGACTCTGAGAATCGGCCAAATCAATAGCCAAAAATACTATGTCATTCGGGATATTCTACTCTTTTTAAGGATTGTCGAGCAGAGAAAGTCTTATATGATTGGCAAGGTCTATGAGGAGTCTCTTTCTTGGGAAGCCTTTGATGAGGCCAGCCAAGAACTTCTGACGTTCTTACGGGGACTGATGGAGGAAGGACAGGCTCCAGACCTCTTTTTCCAAAACCAGGGTCGGCACCTCTTTTTCCCTCTGACCTTTTTTGAGCAGGGTGTGAATTTACTGATGACCTTGCCCCATTTTCAATTTGACCATCAAGTGGATAGCTACCAGACCCTGCTTTTTCAGGATATGCATGCTGATGCTAATCTATTTGCCTTTACAGTAATAGAATACTCGGATTATTTTGAAATGGAAATCAGAGAGAGTCCAAGAGTTAATGCCTTTTATCAGGGAGCTGTACTTTTCCATAAAGGACAGGTTTATTTTCTAACAGACCAACAGATGCGTCTTCTCAAGGAAATTAAAGCGCTACCTGTGGATCAGCATGGAAAGAAATACCTGCAATTTGATAGTAGTGACCGAGATAAGTTGGCTTCTTGTTTAACTTTTTTTAGCCAGATGGGGACTGTTTCAGCTCCAGAACGGTTACAAATCAAAACGTTTGCGCCCTCTTTTTACTTTGACAGGGAAGAAGATAATCGGATTCGTTTAGAGATTCAGTTTGATTATGGGGATAGGCAGGTATCAAGCCGACAAGAGCTAGAAGAATTGCCATTTTCAAGTGATGCTGACTTAGAAGAAAGAATTTTCCAAGTCTGTTTGGTTACAGGTTTTGAAGCAGACTTTCAATCTTGGCGTCAGGCCCTAAAAGCAGAGTCTGTCTATCATTTCTTCCACGAAATCATTCCAGTCTTTGAAAAACTCGGGAATGTTGACCTATCAGACAAGTTAGAAGAACTCTATAACCTAGCAAGCCCTCAAGTGCAGATTGCTTCCAAGGGAGGTCTCTTGGAAATCCAATTTGATTTTCAAGATATTGCCCAAGAGGAAATTGATCAAGCCATGCAGGCCTTGGTTGCCAATCAAGATTTTTACATTGATTCGTCCAATCGAGTCTACTTTTTCGATGAAGAAACCAAGAAAATTCGCCAAAATCTACAGGAACTGGGGCAGTTTGAATTAAAAGATGGGACCTTGCAGGCTCGGAAATCTTTGGCCTACAGTTTAGCTCATCTCTTTGAAGGGCGAGACCGTGTTTCTTTTTCACAAGAATTCCAGAATCTGGCTCACGACTTGACGCATCCAGAGGACTTCCCTAGACAAGCAACTCAGGTTCAGGCCGATTTGCGAGATTATCAGGAAAAGGGAATCGGCTGGCTGCAAATGCTCCATCACTATGGTTTTGGTGGAATTTTGGCTGATGATATGGGACTTGGTAAAACCCTGCAGACTATTGCTTTTTTGACCAGTCAAGTGACAAAAGAAAGTCGGGTCTTGATTTTAGCACCGTCAGGTTTGATTTACAACTGGGCAGATGAATTTCAGAAGTTTGCCCCACAGTTGGATGTGGCTGTTGTTCATGGTTTGAAAGCTAGTCGTGAAGAGATTCTTGCTGATAGCCATCAAATCTATGTGACGAGCTATGCTACCTTCCGTCAGGACAGTGAGCTTTATCAGGGGATGGCCTTTGACTTCCTTTTCTTAGATGAGGCTCAGGTCATGAAAAACGCCCAGACCAAGATTGCTCAGACTTTGAGACAATTTGTGGTGCCGTCTGTCTTTGCCTTGTCAGGAACTCCGATTGAAAACCATCTGGGTGAGTTGTGGTCTATTTTCCAAATCGTCATGCCAGGACTTTTGCCAAGCAAGAAAGAATTTATGAAATTGCCAGCTGAGCGCGTTGCTCAGTTTATCAAGCCTTTCGTGATGAGGCGCAAGAAAGAAGAAGTGCTGACTGAATTGCCAGATTTGATTGAAGTAGTTTATAAGAATGAACTGGAAGACCAGCAAAAGGCTATCTACCTAGCCCAGTTGCAACAGATGAGAGATAGATTGGCTCAAGTGTCAGATCAGGAATTTCAGCGAAGTCGTGTGGAAATTTTATCTGGTCTGATGCGCTTGCGCCAAATCTGTGATACCCCTGCCCTCTTTATGGAAGATTATCAGGGAGCCAGCGGTAAACTAGATAGTCTCCGAGACCTACTGGTACAAGTGGCAGACGGCGGACACCGTGTCTTGATTTTCTCTCAGTTCAAGGGAATGTTGGAGAGAATTGAACAAGAACTGCCAGACTTGGGCATGACATCTTTTAAAATTACGGGTTCAACCCCAGCCAAGGAAAGACAAGACATGACCAAGGCCTTTAATCAAGGGGAAAGAGATGCCTTTCTGATTTCCCTCAAGGCTGGTGGTGTCGGTCTGAATCTGACAGGTGCTGATACGGTTATCTTGGTTGACCTTTGGTGGAATCCTGCGGTGGAAGCGCAAGCTATTGGCCGTGCCCATCGGATGGGTCAGGAAGAAACGGTTGAGGTTTATCGCTTAGTGACCAGGGGAACCATTGAAGAAAAAATTCAGGAACTCCAAGAACAAAAGAAACATCTGGTGTCACAAGTATTGGATGGAACAGAGTCACGTGGCAGTCTCAGCCTAGCAGAAATTAGAGAAATTTTGGGAATTTCTGAAGCCAGCACTTGAAAAATCAAGACAATACGCTATAATGAAGTGTTGAAAGGAAATAGAAAATGAAACAAGAACGATTTCCATTGGTGTCAGATGACGAGGTCATGTTGACTGAAATGCCAGTCATGAACTTGTATGATGAGTCTGATCTGATCAGTAATATCAAGGGTGAGTATCGAGATAAAAATTATTTAGAATGGGCTCCTATTGCTGAAGAAAAACCAGTAAAACCGCTTGAAAAGCAAGTAGAGAAACCTAAAAAGGCTCCTTTAGGGGTTAAAAAAGAAGGAAAGAGCTATGCGGAGGTGGCGCGTGAAGAAGCGCGTGCGGACTTGAAAAAGAAACGCTCTGCTAACTATCTAACTCAGGATTTCAGCCGTGCGAGACGTCATTCTAAATCAGGCCTTGTTAGACAGGGCAATCAACCGACAGCGCCTTTCCAAAAGGAAAATCCTGGTGAATTTGTCAAATATAGTCAAAAATTGACCCAGTCTCATTACATCTTGGCAGAAGAAGTTCATTCTATCCCTACCAAGAATGAAGAAGTATCAGCACCTGCTCCAAAGAAAAACAACTATGATTTTCTAAAGAAGAGCCAAATCTACAATAAAAAAAGTAAACAAACAGAACAAGAACGTCGGGTTGCCCAAGAGTTGAATCTGACCAGAATGACAGAATAGGGGAGAAAACATGCCAAAGACATATCATTTTATCGGGATTAAGGGATCAGGGATGAGTGCCTTGGCCTTGATGTTGCACCAAATGGGGCACAAGGTACAGGGATCAGATGTTGAAAAATACTACTTTACCCAACGTGGTCTTGAGCAGGCAGGGATTACTATTCTTCCTTTTGATGAAAAGAACCTAGACGGTGATATGGAAATTATCGCTGGAAATGCCTTTCGTCCAGATAACAACGTCGAAATTGCCTATGCGGACCAAAATGGTATCAGCTACAAACGTTACCATGAATTTCTAGGTAGCTTTATGCGTGACTTTGTCAGCATGGGAGTAGCAGGAGCGCATGGAAAAACTTCAACGACAGGTATGTTGTCACACGTCTTGTCTCACATTACAGATACCAGCTTCTTGATTGGGGATGGGACCGGTCGTGGTTCGGCCAATGCCAAATATTTTGTCTTTGAATCTGACGAATATGAGCGCCACTTTATGCCTTATCACCCAGAATACTCTATTATTACCAACATTGACTTTGACCATCCAGACTATTTCACAAGTCTCGAGGATGTTTTCAATGCCTTTAACGACTATGCCAAACAAATTACCAAGGGTCTTTTTGTCTATGGTGAAGATGCAGAATTGCGTAAGATTACGGCTAATGCTCCGATTTATTATTATGGTTTTGAAGCTGAGGGCAATGACTTTGTAGCTAGTGAGCTTCTTCGTTCAACAACTGGTTCAACCTTCACCGTTCATTTCCGTGGACAAGACTTGGGTCAATTCCACATCCCAACTTTTGGTCGTCACAATATCATGAATGCGACAGCCGTTATTGGTCTTCTTTACACAGCAGGATTTGATTTGAACTTGGTGCGTGAGCACTTGAAAACATTTGCCGGTGTTAAGCGTCGTTTCACTGAGAAAATTGTCAATGACACAGTGATTATCGATGACTTTGCCCACCATCCAACAGAAATTATTGCGACCTTGGATGCGGCTCGTCAGAAATACCCAAGCAAGGAAATTGTAGCGGTCTTCCAACCGCATACCTTTACAAGAACCATTGCCTTGTTAGATGACTTTGCCCACGCTTTAAACCAAGCGGATGCTGTTTACCTAGCCCAAATTTATGGATCTGCTCGTGAGGTAGACCATGGTGATGTTAAGGTAGAAGACCTAGCTAATAAAATCAACAAGAAACACCAAGTCATTACTGTTGAAAATGTTTCTCCTCTCCTAGACCATGACAATGCTGTTTACGTCTTTATGGGAGCAGGAGATATCCAAACCTATGAATACTCATTTGAGCGACTCTTGTCTAACTTGACAAGCAATGTTCAATAGGTTATTCTCATGGAAATTCCAATTAAGATCATTCAGGCAAGTCAGTTTGATTTGGCTGAGATAGAGGCACTTCAAACTTCGTCTTTTCCGGCTGAAAAGCAGCAACCTTCCCATATCTTAGAAGAAAGTATCCGTAAGTGTGCGGATACCTTTCTTCTAGCTAGGGATGAAAACCAACTTTTAGGCTATATTCTATCAAGTCCCCAGTCAGACAATCCGCAATGTCTAAAAGTAGATTCTTTAGTCATTGAGTCTGACCATCAGAGACAAGGATTGGGAACACTTCTTCTTGCGGCTTTGAAAGAGGTGGCAGTTGAGCTGGATTACAAAGGGATTTGTTTGGAGAGTCCTGATGAGCTGCTTTCCTATTTTGAAATGAACGGTTTTATTGATGAAGAAACTTCCCTTTATGAAACTAGCCAGGGTTTTAGTATGATTTGGTTTAATCCCTTTTATCTGGAGGCACAATGAAGATCAGACAAGCAAAATTAGAAGATTTGGATCGTATCGTCGAGATTGAACTAGAGAATTTCTCGGTT
The DNA here is from genome assembly GCF_013276815.1 of Streptococcus sp. 1055. Classification (NCBI taxonomy): domain Bacteria; kingdom Bacillati; phylum Bacillota; class Bacilli; order Lactobacillales; family Streptococcaceae; genus Streptococcus; species Streptococcus sp. 1055. Next base: position 27,919 of record NZ_VMLT01000060.1, read on the forward strand.
GAAGAAGCCATTCCTCGATCTGTCTTTGAGGCACATTTGCGAGAAATTCAGACCTCTTTTCTGGTTGCAGAAAAAGAGGGCAGGATTATGGGTTATATCGAAGGACCAGTTGGCCCCCACCGCCATCTGCAAGACCAGTCCTTTACAGAAGAAATAAAAGACTATAGTCATGAGCCTGGTGGTTATATCTCTGTGACCTGTCTTTCTATTGCCAAAGAAGCACAGGGCCTCGGACTTGGACAAAAATTACTAATAGCCTTGAAAGAACTGGCTCTTAAACACGAAAGAGAAGGTATTAACCTAACCTGTCATGACTATCTCATCACCTACTATGAAAAGCATGGATTTGTCAATGAAGGCCTGTCCCAGTCAACCTTTGCAGGGGAAACTTGGTATGATATGATCTGGGAAACGAAAAAATAAGCTAGGAAAAGTATCATAGGTTGCTTTTCTTGGACTTTTAAGATATAATATTATGGATTGTCAACAAGGAGGAAAAACTTTTGAGTGAAAAGTCAAGAGAAGAAGAGAAATTAAGCTTTAAAGAGCAGATTCTGAGAGATTTAGAAAAAGTAAAAAGCTATGATGAAGTTCTGAAAGAAGATAATGCAGTAGTTCGCACTCCTGCAAATGAACCTTCAGCTGAAGAACTCATGGCTGATTCCTTGTCAACGGTAGAGGAGATTATGAGAAAAGCTCCTACCGTGCCTACTCACCCAAGTCAAAATGTACCAGCTTCTCCAGCAGATGAGATTCAAAGAGAAATTCCTGGTGTTCCAAGTCACCCAAGTCAAGATGTACCTTCTTCTCCAGCGGAAGAAAGTGGTTCAAGACCAGGACCAGGTCCAGGTCCTGTTAGACCTAAGAAATTTGAAAGAGAATACAATGAAACCCCAACAAGGGTAGCTGTTTCCTATAAGACGGCAGAGAAAAAAGCAGAACAAGCAGGTCCAGAAACACCTACGCCTGCTACAGAAACAGTGGATATCATCAGCGATACACCACGTCGTAGCCGTAGAGAAGGAGCAAAACCCGTTAAGTCTAAGAAAGAGAAGAAGTCACATGTGAAAGCTTTTGTGATTTCATTCCTTGTATTCCTTGCCTTGCTCTCAGCAGGTGGTTACTTTGGTTACCAGTACGTGCTAGATTCTTTGTTACCTATCGATGCTAATTCTAAGAAATATGTGACGGTTGGAATTCCAGAAGGTTCAAACGTTCAAGAAATCGGTACGACGCTTGAAAAAGCTGGTTTGGTAAAGCATGGTCTGATTTTTAGCTTTTATGCCAAGTATAAAAATTATACCGACTTGAAAGCGGGTTACTACAATTTGCAAAAGAGTATGAGTACAGAAGACTTACTCAAAGAGTTGCAAAAAGGTGGAACAGATGAACCGCAAGAACCTGTACTTGCGACTTTGACAATTCCAGAAGGTTATACCTTGGATCAGATTGCACAAGCTGTGGGTCAATTGGAAGGTGACTTCAAAGAGTCTTTGACAGCGGAGGCTTTCTTGGCAAAAGTTCAAGATGAGACGTTTATCAGTCAAGCAGTAGCCAAATATCCTACTTTATTGGAAAGTTTGCCTGCAAAAGATAGTGGTGCGCGTTATCGTTTGGAAGGATACCTTTTCCCAGCTACTTATTCTATCAAGGAAAGCACAACTGTTGAGAGCTTGATTGATGAGATGTTAGCTGCTATGGATAAGAACCTATCTCCTTACTATAGTACTATCAAATCTAAAAACTTGACTGTCAATGAGTTGTTGACCATTGCTTCCTTGGTCGAAAAAGAAGGTGCCAAGACAGAAGATCGTAAGCTCATTGCAGGTGTATTCTACAATCGTTTGAATCGTGATATGCCACTTCAAAGTAATATTGCAATCTTGTATGCCCAAGGAAAACTGGGGCAAAATATCAGCTTAGCTGAGGATGTTGCGATTGATACCAACATTGATTCACCTTATAATGTTTATAAAAATGTAGGTCTCATGCCTGGTCCAGTCGATAGTCCAAGTCTGGATGCGCTTGAGTCAAGCATCAATCAAACTAAGAGCGATAACCTCTACTTTGTAGCAGATGTCACAGAAGGCAAGGTCTACTATGCTAATAATCAAGAAGACCACGATCGCAATGTCGCTGAACATGTCAACAGCAAATTAAACCAAACAAACTAAAATTATGTGATACTTCACATAATTTTCTTTAGAAAATATTATTAGAAGAAAGTTGAGAAAAATGGCAGAAAAAACATATCCTATGACCCTTGAGGAAAAGGAAAAACTTGAAAAAGAATTAGAAGAATTGAAATTGGTTCGTCGACCAGAAGTGGTAGAACGCATTAAGATTGCCCGTTCATACGGTGACCTTTCAGAAAACAGTGAGTACGAAGCAGCTAAGGATGAACAAGCCTTTGTCGAAGGACAAATCTCTAGCTTAGAAACAAAAATCCGCTATGCTGAAATCGTCAATAGCGACGCAGTTGCCCAGGACGAAGTAGCGATTGGTAAAACAGTCACCATCCAAGAAATTGGTGAGGACGAAGAAGAAGTTTATATTATCGTAGGTTCAGCGGGTGCGGATGCCTTTGCAGGTAAAGTTTCAAATGAAAGCCCAATTGGACAAGCCTTGATTGGCAAGAAAACAGGTGATACAGCAACCATTGAAACGCCTGTTGGTAGCTATGATGTAAAAATCTTGAAGGTTGAAAAAACAGCCTAAAAACAGAAAAAGGAGTGGGGAGGCGATGTACTTCACTCACTCCTTTTTCCATTTTGCTACTCTTCGAAAATCTCTTCAAACCACGTCAGCGTCGCCTTGCCGTATATATGGTTACTGACTTCGTCAGTTCTAT
>NZ_VMLT01000061.1:0-10190 GCF_013276815.1 Streptococcus sp. 1055
ATTTGCTGGAGAACTCATCCAAATGGAGGCTAGCCCTCATGCCTGGTTTGGAGCAGAAACCTCTAACTTACACTTAGCCATTGATGATGCTTCCGGCAATATCCTAGGGGCTTATTTTGATAAAAAAGAGAACTTGAATGCTTACTATCATGTCCTTGAACAAATATTAGCCAATCACGGCATTCCCCTTCAAATTAAAACAGATAAGAGAACGGTCTTTACCTATCAAGCCTCCAACTCTAAGAAAATGGAGGACGATACCCATACACAGTTTGGATACGCCTGTCACCAACTGGGGATTCTCCTTGAGACAACCGCTATCCCTCAAACTAAAGGGAGAGTCGAAAGACTCAATCAGGCACTACAATCTCGCCTGCCTATTGAACTGGAACGAAACAATATTCATACCTTGGAAGAAGCCAATACTTTCCTTCTTTCCTACATTCAAACCTTTAATGAACAGTTTGGAAACAAGACAAAACTCTCTGTCTTCGAGGTGGCTCCTAAGCCCTCTGAACGAAATCTCATTCTAGCTAGACTGGCGGAGAGAGTCGTGGATCGTAGACACCATATCCGATTCCAAAATCGTTGCTATATCCCTGTTGAACAAGGAAAAGAAGTCTACTTCAGCAGAAAGACGAAAGCATTCGTTATAAAAGAAGTTGACGGTGACATCTACCTCAATATCGCTGACAAGATCTATCACACAAAGGAGCTACTAGTTCATGAACTCTATTCGAAAAACTTTGAACCAGAACCAGAACAAAAAAAGAAAGACGCAAGTATATCCCTCCACAAACCCATCCGTGGAAACTCACATCTTTCAAACAATATCTTCAGAAAAATAAAAAGGATTATGAAGAGTTTACTAGTGAGGAGCTTCATTCTCCTCATCTACAAGTATAATCTATTTCTCGCTAAATGGGAAGCTGCTCCTTAAAGGAAATCACTCTATCCCTTACATTTAGGAGAGAGAAAATAAGGAGTCTAAGACAAGCATTTCATTTGATAAGAGGCTTGGAGCTGCTAGGCTGGAGAGCCAAGGCTAAGACTAGCCTTGGTTTAGCTGAAAAAATAGCTTCAAGGGTTCCTCGTGTCAAATGAAAGCAAAATAATTGCCCTCAATCTCACCATTTTTTGGGGCATCATCACTTTCGATTGACACTACTTTTTTAAAATTTTTTAATTAATTTTACAACTGCTTCCGTTCGAGCTGTATGTGGGAACATATCGACCGACTGGATATAATGAAGATCATAGACTTCTACTAAGCGTACCAAATCCCTTGCCAAAGTCGAAACATTACAAGAAATATAAACCATTTTTTCTGGTACATAGGTAAGAATTGTATCTAATAACTTGTCATCCAGACCTGTACGTGGTGGATCCACAATCAAAGCATCTGCTCGGTATCCTTCCTTGTACCAACGAGGAATAATCTCTTCTGCTGTTCCAGCTTCATAATGAGTATTGTCAAATCCCATTCTTTTGGCATTTCGCTTGGCATCTTCAATGGCTTCTGGAATAATATCCATACCTCTGAGTGTTTTTACTTTCTTTGCGAAGGCAAATCCAATCGTTCCAACTCCACAATAAGCGTCAATCAAATGGTCTTCTTTATCAACATCCAAGGCTTTTACCGCCTCGTTATAAAGAACTTCTGTTTGTTCAGGATTTAGTTGATAGAAAGCTCGAGGAGATAGTGAGAATTCATAGTCGAGTACACCTTCTTGAATACTCTCTTGTCCCCAGATAATCTCTGTCTTTTCACCATAAATCTCACTGGTTTTAGCTGTATTTGTATTCACAGCTACTGTCACAACTTCTGGAAAATCTTTAATTAAGTCTTTTACTAGTTGGGTTAAATTAAGCTGACGATTTGTAACAATAATAATCTGAACCTGTCCAGTCTTTCTTGCTCGTCGAACCATAATAGTCCTAACACCTAGAACTTTTCTCTCATCGGTGATTGGAATTTGGTGAAAAGTAAGTAATTCCGCTAGACGATTAGCAATCACTTGGGTTTCCTTGTCTTGTACCAGGCAATCTTTCAACTCTACTAAATAGTGAGAGTTTTGTGCATATAAGCCCGCCTTGACCTGATTTTTAAATTTTCTAGTCTGAAATTGTAACTTAGCTCTGTAATATTTTGGTTCCTGCATTCCAATAGTTGGACGAATTTCATAGTTTTCATATCCTGCAGGAGCAAATTTTTTCAGCGCTTGATGAAGCAAGTCCGTCTTGAACTCCAGCTGCTTATCATAATGCAGGTGCATGATTTGGCAGCCTCCGCACTCATTATAAATAGTACAAGCTGGCACAACGCGGAATTTAGACTTCTTGTTGACCTTTAATAATTTCGCTTCAACAAAGTTACGTTTAATAGAAGTAATCTGACAATAGATATCTTCGCCTTTGAGAGCACCGGGTACAAAGACTAATGTTTTTTGGTAAAAGCCGATTCCCTCACCATTAATTCCCATGCGCTTGATTTTTAATGGTATTTTTTGTTTTATTTTTAGATTCATAGGTCTATTATACCATGGAGTTTCTAAGATATTTAAGAATATGTTACAATAAAAGCATGAATTCAAAAACACCTCGCTTTAGTATACTAGATTTCCCTGAACGATTACGAAGCTATATCAAGGGAGCTAATCTCTCTGATAGTTCTTCTCATTCAAGTGCAACTGTCCTATATATAGATTCAGGTTACTATTTAAAAATAGATCAAAAAGGCAGATTAGCTCAAGAAGCTAAGATTGCAAGTTGGTTCGAAACTGAAGGATTGGGAACTCCAGTGATTACCTATTTATCAGCAAAAAAGGACTTCCTTCTGACCAAAGAAGCCATTGGCAGAAATGCTCTCGATTTTTTAAATCAACCCGAAAAACTCTGTCAAACCCTAGCTCAAGCATTAAACAAACTTCACAGTCTTAAACCACAATCTTTTCCGTCGGAAAATCATCTGAAGCGTTATAAAGAAAAAGCCTTAAAAAACTATCAGGAGGGGACTTTTTATAACAAGACTCTTCTGCCCCAATTTCATATTCACAGTCGTGAAGAAGCTTACCAACTGATACAAGAGAAAGGTTACATCCTCAAAGATGATGCTTTTATTCATGGAGATGCCTGCCTGCCAAATTTCATCTTGAAGGATGCCTCGCATTTTTCTTGCTTTATTGACTTGGGATTGGCTGGTTTTAGTGACCGACATATCGACCTCTTTTGGGCAATTTGGTCCCTTCATTACAACCTACAAGATGCTACGTATGCTGAATTATTTCTCGACTATTACGGTAGAGAATATGTAGATATGGATAAACTCCGACTTGTTGCAGCTTTCGAAGCATTTAGATGAAAGGAAATTATGAAAATCACAAAACTTGAAAAGAAAAAAAGACTCTATCTGATGGAGCTTGATAATGGCGACAAATGCTATATCACCGAAGACACAATTGTTCGTTTTATGTTATCGAGAGATAAGGTTATAAGTGAAGAGGAATTGAAAGAGATTCAGGACTTTGCTCAATTTTCTTATGGTAAGAATCTGGCCCTCTACCATTTATCCTTTAAAGCACGCACTGAAAAAGAGGTCAGAGAATATCTAAAAAAATACGATATTGATGAAAACATCGTTTCTCAAGTCATTGCTAATCTTAAAGAAGATAAGTGGATCAATGATAGCCAATACGCTTATGCTAGCATCAATGCTAATCAACTGTCAGGAGACAAGGGTCCTTATGTGCTGACTCAGAAACTAGCTCAAAAAGGGATTTCAAAATCTACTATAGAAGAGAACTTGAAAGAATTTGATTTTTCTGAAGTTGCTCAACGTGTAGCTAATAAACTATTGAAAAAATATGAGGGAAAACTTCCAGCTCGTGCCCTGCAAGATAAGATTATCCAGAGCTTGACTAACAAGGGCTTCTCTTATTCTGATGCTAAAATTGCCTTTGACGACTTAGATAGCCAAATTGACCAAGAAACGACTCAAGAACTCATCTTCAAGGAACTTGATAAGCAATATACTAAGTATGCTCGAAAGTATGAAGGATACGAACTGAAGCAGCGTTTAACTCAAGTTTTAGCACGAAAGGGCTACGATTTTTCGGATATAGCAAGCGCTCTTAGAGAATATCTTTAATATTTCCAAGTGAAATTCACAGATTTTAGGTAATTTTATGGTACAATAGTAAATGATAAACTTATAAATTGTAGAAAGTTGGTTAGTTATGAAGCTTCCAAAAGAAGGCGACTTTATTACAATTCAAAGTTATAAGCATGATGGGAGTCTCCACCGAACTTGGCGGGACACCATGGTACTAAAAACAACAGAAAACGCCATTATTGGTGTCAACGATCATACACTTGTTACCGAAAGTGATGGTCGTCGTTGGGTCACTCGAGAACCGGCTATTGTTTACTTTCACAAGAAATATTGGTTTAATATCATTGCCATGATTCGTGATAATGGAACTTCTTACTATTGCAATATGGCTAGCCCCTACTATCTGGATGAAGAAGCACTGAAGTATATTGATTACGATTTGGATGTTAAAATTTTTACAGATGGGGAAAAACGTCTCTTGGACGTTGAAGAGTACGAGCGTCACAAACGCAAAATGAATTATTCTGATGATTTGGACTATATTTTAAAAGAACATGTCAAAATTCTTGTTGATTGGATTAACAATGGACGTGGTCCTTTCTCAGAAGCCTATGTAAACATTTGGTACAAGCGCTATGTAGAACTAAAGAATCGGTAAAGTTGTCAAAGGTCAGGAACAAAATCCTGACCTTGTTTTTTTGGTAGTATAAAATAAATTGTGTAAAAACAAAAAGGAATAAATCCATTATAGCAGAGTTACAACACCTTACTAGAAAGAGATTTATGCAGAATTCGTAAAATATATAAAACAAATAGATATACTGTTATTTTTTAATGTCTCTGTTCCTTGTAAGTTTACAACAAACTTATATCGTTTAATACAAAAAATACGAAGATGATTAGTATAAAAAATACAGGTCAACTTCGTATTTTTTTATTTCCACATAGCATCAATCACTTGGTACAACATTTTAAAAACAATATCTCGACAGAGAAAATGGTATTTAATCTACCAGCTCATTTAATCGTTTTTGAAAATATAAAGCAATACTTTTAGATTCAATAAACTCAAAATATTTTATGACATCGTTCATTTGTTTAATTCCAGATTCTTTAGATTCAGTCAGATATATTTTATATCCTTTTACAAATTTGAATGTAGATTTTTCAAAAACTTTTGTGTCATCTTTTAATAATTTTTTTAATTTCATTTCAAAGTAGTCTGCATATATTAGATGTGAATTTTCAAGGCAACAGAACCAAAAATTTAAACAAGCTGACACAACTAAATTTCTATTCTTGCCGATTTTTTCGTAATAATGTGTACGCTCTAGTATTTCTTTTCCGACCATGTAAATATAATCTATTTCAAAAAGATGATATAAATTACCAATCAGCGTTATCTCATAGGACTCCCATCGTTCCTTCTGGAATAAATAGTCATACACTAAATTTAGATCATCTCTACTAACTACATGATTACAATCTATCTGATTTAATAATCCCTGAACCATAATTGTATTTATTTTATGAGTTTTTCCCCACTCTTCTCAAAAAGTTTTTGTTGCTCATTTTTTATTTCCTCCAACCCTTTAGTATTCAAACTATAAAAGTTCGGAGATAAATTAACCAAAAAATCATCACGCTCCGATCTTTTATAATGTTCTAGGTAATTACAAAAATTCTCTATCGAAACATTGATATTTGATAATAATTCAAAAAACGTTGAAAGAGAAATTTCATTTTCTCCCCTTTCAAATCTAGAAAGTTGAGATTTTGATATAGAATCAGCTGCAGCATACTCTAAAGAATATCCGTTTAATTTTCTAAAATATCGAAAAGCTTCTCCGTAATTTTTCACACTTTCATTCCCTTAACTTTCTTTTCGAGCGATAAACATACCATATTCTTTAGGAATGATCAACATACCATTATTAAACTCACTTTCCAATCTTTTACGTATTATTTCCTCTTCTAGTGAACCTATTTCTGAAATTCCTTTAAACGATTGGATGTATTTAACTAGGTCATCTATACTAGTTACCTGTAACTCATCATCATAGAGTAATCTATCGACAGAGTTAAAACACCTACTCAGGTACCTTTTACCATTTTGTAAAGTAAACGTTTTATTTTCTAAATCTTGATTAACCTCATCTTTAAATAAATTTGCCAAATAATTTACAACTCCATTTTCACCAAATGTAGCACAGTAAAAAATGCCTTCGGTTTTTAAGACCCTATTCACTTCAGAGAGAGCTTTAGGAATATCATTCACATGATGTAGAAGCATATTAGCAATAACAATATCAAAAGTTTCATTCTCAAAAGAAATCTTTTGAATATCCATTATCTCATAGTTGACATTGTCTCTATTTCCAATCACTGACTTCGTTGATTTTACCATATCTTTAGAAAAATCTGTAACAATCAACTGCTTCATTTTATCTATAGAATCACTATTGCTTTTCCACAGTTCTCCTGTACCACATCCTAATTCTAGAACCTTTACTTCATCAGTGATTTGGTAGTTAGAAAATATCCAATTATTAAATCCCAATTTATTTTTTGAATACTTCTTATGCAATTCTACTCGAATATCAAGATTATCATGACTTTTATATTGTTCAATTACTTTATCAATCATTTTAAATGCCCTCCACTCTATAATTTGACATTATATCACAAGAATAAAGATAGTGTTAAATAAGTTGTATAAATGCAAAAAAGGAATATTCCGTTACAGCAAAGTTGTAACACATTTCTATAAAGAAATTTATTCCTACGACTCAGTTTGGCATGCTTAACTTCCTAACTCAAAAACAAAGCATCGATTAATTTATCCGTTCTTCTTTTGAAACAGATTTGAACTGATAATTGCTCGTTTTAATTTAAGAAGCTCTTTTGAGCAAAACTTCATTTTTTTAAGAGTCCAACAATTTCTGTCTATCGCTTTTCTACTAGCAAAAAACCTACCTTGAGGCAAGTTTTCATTTATATATCTAATTTCGTAATAGTATAGTAAAATGAAATAAGGACAGTCAAATCGATTTCTAACAATGTTTTAGAAGTAAAGGTGTACTATTCTAGTTTCAATCTACTATAAATTTGATATGAGAATAGTCTTTCTCAACATCCTTATCCAACAAGAATGCTGTGGCGTCCTTCTTAACTTGAACCAGGTCAATATTCTGGGCTTGGGCTGCATAGACGCAGCCACAATAACATTGACGATAGATATCATACTCCTCACACATCTCTACTGAACGTTTGTAGCCTTGATTTTTCTTGAAATCGCTGGGAAGATAGTGGGTCGTGTAAATTTTTTGCACATCGATTCCGATGCTATTGATGGTTTGAGAATTCTTATGAGGACTGATAGTCAAAGCTGAACCAAAGTAGTCAAAGCCCAAGTCCATAGCCACTTGCGCTGTTTTATCAAGTCGGTAGTCAAAATAAACCTTGCAACGGTCGCCACCTTCGGGCTCCTCCTCTAGTCCCCTAACTAGTTTTCGGTATTCATTGGGTTCGTAGGGAGCTTCTAGGTACTGAACCGTATTTCCTGTCCGCTCATTAAAATCACTAACAAGTTTCTTGGTGACATAGACCCGCTTATGGTATTCTACCTTGGGATGGATATTAGAATTGGCAAAATAGATGGTCACATCTGCATACTTGGTCAAATATTCTAGTGTATAGGTACTACAAGGAGCACAGCAAACATGCACGAGAATGGTTGGCCGCTGCTCATTTTTCTCCCATGCTTGTACCATTTTCTGCATGACACGGTCATAATTAATCTTCTGATTGGGGGTCATCTTGCACAGAATTTCTTCTACATCGATCATGTTCTTCTCCTTTTTCTAGTCTTATTTTATCATATAAGTTAGGAGAGCTCAAATCAATTTAGAAGTGAATATTATAAAAAGAAGGGTTAGTCATTCCCTCCTTTTGTGTTTTTTATAAGTTGTTTTCTATAGAAAGCTTACATCATCCCGCCCATCATACTTGGATCCATTGCTGGAGCTGGGGCTACTGGTTCTGGTTTATTGGCTACGACTGCTTCTGTTGTCAAAATCAAGCTGGCTACAGATGCTGCATTTTGTAGGGCTGAACGACTCACTTTAACTGGATCAATGATACCTTGATCAATCATGTTAACCCACTCGCCAGTTGCTGCGTTGAATCCTATACCAAGCTCAGCATTTTTCAAACGATCGATAACGATAGAGCCTTCAAATCCTGCATTGTGAGCAATTTGACGAACAGGTTCTTCCAAAGCACGGAGAACAATATTACGTCCTGTTGCTTCATCTCCTGTCAATTCCAAGGTAGCAACAGCTGGAATCACATTGGCAAGAGCTGTTCCACCACCTGCAACAATACCTTCTTCAACAGCTGCACGAGTAGCGTTGAGGGCATCTTCAATGCGGAGTTTCATTTCTTTCAACTCAGTTTCAGTTGCGGCTCCGACCTTAATAACCGCTACACCACCTGACAATTTGGCCAAGCGTTCTTGCAATTTTTCACGGTCAAATTCAGAAGTTGTAGTTTCGATTTGAGACTTGATAACCGCAACACGGTGAGAAATCGCTTCAGGATTTCCTGCACCTTCTACAATAACCGTGCTATCTTTGTCCACGGTCACTCTCGCTGCTTGACCAAGAGCTTCAATTGTCGCATCTTTCAACTCAAGACCAAGGTCTTCTGTGATAACTGTTCCGCCTGTTAAGATGGCGATATCTTCAAGCATGGCTTTGCGACGGTCACCAAAACCAGGTGCCTTGACTGCTACTACGTTGAAGGTTCCACGAATCTTGTTCAAAACAAGAGTTGGAAGAGCCTCACCATCCACATCATCCGCAATAATCAAGAGTGGACGATTGCTTTGGAGAATGCTTTCCAAAAGTGGCAAGATTTCTTGGATATTGGAAATTTTCTTGTCTGTAATCAAAATGTACGGATTTTCAAGGTCAGCCACCATTTTTTCGCTATCTGTCACCATGTACTGTGAAAGGTAACCACGGTCAAACTGCATTCCTTCTACGACTTCAAGCTCTGTTTCCATACCACGTGACTCTTCGATGGTGATGACACCGTCTTTGCCAACTTTTTCCATTGCTTCAGAGATGTACTCACCAACTTTTTCAGAACGAGAAGATACGGCTGCAACTTGAGCGATAGCTTCTTTATTGGCAACAGGGATGGCGTTGTTTTTCAAAGCTTCAACTGCTGCGGCAACTGCTGTTTCAATCCCACGACGAATACCGATTGGATTTGCACCTGCTGTGACGTTTTTGATTCCTTCACGGACGATAGCTTGGGTCAAGACTGTTGCAGTCGTAGTTCCGTCACCTGCGATATCATTGGTTTTAGAAGCTACTTCTGATACTAACTTAGCACCCATATTTTCAAAATGGTCTTCCAATTCGATTTCTTTGGCAATGGTCACACCGTCATTGGTAATCAAGGGTGAACCGAATGACTTTTCAAGAACGACATTGCGACCTTTTGGTCCCAAGGTTACTTTAACAGTGTCTGCAAGAATATCGACACCACGAACCATGGCTGAACGGGCATCTGATGAAAATTTAATTTCTTTTGACATACTTACTTTCTCCTTCTATTCCTCAATGATTGCCAAAATGTTAGCTTCGCCTACGATGATGTACTTTTCATCTCCATCTTTGACATCAAGACCTGCGTGGGCTTCAACTAAGACACGATCTCCAGTTTTAACACTTGGAGCAACCAAGTCACCGTTCAAGGTACGAACACCTTGTCCAGTAGCCACAACTTGAGCTGTTTTGGTTTTTTCTTGGGCTGAGCCTGCAAGGACAAAGCCCCCAACGGTTTGTTCTTTTTCTTCTATTTTTAAGACCACACGGTCCCCTAATGGTTTCAACATCTGATTTCCTCCATAATGAGATAGATATTATTAGCACTCTTTGAACTTGAGTGCTAATTCATAATTCTATTGTATCACTTGGTCAGAAATAGTCAAGAAAAAAGTCTGACTTTCTCAAGATAAAAAGCCTGAGACCAACTCAGACTTTTTAATGTTTATACTCAATGAAAA
>NZ_VMLT01000062.1:0-611 GCF_013276815.1 Streptococcus sp. 1055
ATTTGCTGGAGAACTCATCTAAATGGAGGCTAGCCCTCATGCCTGGTTTGGAGCAGAAACCTCTAACTTACACTTAGCCATTGATGATGCTTCCGGCAATATCCTAGGGGCTTATTTTGATAAAAAAGAGAACTTGAATGCTTACTATCATGTCCTTGAACAAATCTTAGCCAATCACGGCATTCCCCTTCAAATTATAGTAGATTGAAACTAGAATAGTACACCTCTACTTCTAAAACATTGTTAGAAATCGATTTGACTGTCCTGATCGGTTTGTCCTATTCTTATTTCATTTTACTATACTTTCAAACCTAGCCGTTTCTCAATAAAACGACTGACTGAATACATCACACGCTTAGCGGCTGCCTCGCTTCCGACCGTCATCACACAATCATCTGCGTAGCGCACAAATCGAAGTCCCCTCTTTTCTAATTCCTTGTCCAATTCATTAAGCATGATATTGGATAAGAGAGGAGATACATTTCCTCCCTGTGGTGTGCCAACTAGCGTTTTATGACGCTGACCATTAATGATAACACCTGAATGAAGATACTGACGAATCAAGGATTCCCTATCTCCGTCTTCGATCATATTATGTACTAAGGACATCA
>NZ_VMLT01000063.1:0-5001 GCF_013276815.1 Streptococcus sp. 1055
GTTTCGCAGGAAGTCTATTATCAAAAGGTGTTGATATATGGGCTGTTTCAAGATTACTAAGGCATAAAGATATACAACAAATTATTCAAACTTACGGACATACTCTAAAAGAGGGTTATTGATAAATAGTATAGGAAGAGCCTTAAAATAAGGTTTTTTCTATTTATCGATTCCAGCAGGGGGTATGTAATTAGATACTATAGTAGATTGAAACTAGAATAGTGTATCTGGACTTCTAAAACATTACTAGAAATTGATTTGTCCTATTCCTATTTCATTTTACTATAAAAACCGCTCAACTGAGCGGTTTTCGTCTATTCATACCCTCTTACAGTACCCATGTTCGGATGGCATGGGCAACACCGGATTCGTCATTTGTTTTAGTGATGTATTTGGCGATTTTTTTGATTTCTGGATTTCCATTTTCCATGACAACGGGGTTCCCAACGACTTCCAGCATGGCACGGTCATTTTCTTCGTCACCGATAGCCATGGTTTGATTTTTGGTCAATCCGAGTTTTTCAGCTAGGTGAGTGATGGCTGACCCCTTGTCTACATTCTTTTTAAGGAGTTCGAGGTAGAAAGGAGCAGACTTGTTGATAGAGTAGCGTTCGTAAAATTCTGCTGGTATCTTTTCAATTGCAGCATCGAGAACCTCAGGCTCATCGATGAACATACACTTGACGATTTCCTTGTCAGCCATTTCTTCAGGTGTGCGGTAGAAGATAGGCATGTTGACGAGGGTTGATTCGTGCACAGTGTATGTTCCGATATTGCGATTGGCAGTATAGATACCGTCCTTAGTAATAGCATGCATGTGGACACCGAGCTTACGACTGAGAAATTCCATATCCAGATAATCCTCATAAGTCAAGGATTCGCTGATAATCTCATGCCCTGTAGCAGTTTCTTGGACAAGGGCACCATTGAAGGTCACAACATAGTCACCCTCGTCTCTCAACTGCAAGTCGGCCAGAAGTTTGGCAACACCTGCGATAGGGCGGCCAGTTGCAATGACGACTTTGACACCAGCTTCTTTGGCATCTTGGATGGCAGAAAAGACTTCAGGAGTAATCTCCTTTTGACTGTTGACTAGGGTTCCGTCAATATCGACAGCGATTAGTTTAATACTCATAAAATTCCTCTTCTAGTTTTTATTTGGGGTAAAATGATCGTTCTCAATCAAGTGTAAAAATTGCTGGGTAATGCTTGCAAAGATGCTGTTTTGGTCCAACATTTCTTTTGGAAAATAAAAGCGATTATCTCCGTGGCGACTGCCAGCAAGGGATTGGACGATAGGAGACAGGCTAGAGAGTTCGGCCAGTTGACCATTTTTTTGTAAAATCTCAATCTGTGTCCGTGGATTTTCAGATTCGGGACGATAGATATCATAAGGGAGGTCAAAATTCTTATGAATGGCAGTGTAGTAGTCGGGATCAAAGCCGATATCCTCAACCAATTTTCTCATGCTAGCGAGTTGGTCTTGGTCTTCTTGTGAAAAAGTAATGGATTTAAAGACCTTGCGGTTGACAAAGCGTTGCGACAGGTCTGCAAGAATCTTGTCAGGACTGGTCATCCAGAGTTGGAAGTAGGTATTCATCACACCATCATCCAGAGCTAGATAGTCAGACAAGGTCACATTTTTTTCGAAGAAAGGCAGGAGGTGTGGAGAAGTTCGGGCAAAGAAATCCTTGTCCTCAGGATAGAGTTCCTTGGCGCGTTTGAGAAGATTCTGTAGGAGAACTTCCATGGCGCGTGTTGCGGGGTGGAAATAAACCTGCATGTACATCTGGTAGCGACTGAGGACGTAGTCTTCGATGGCGTGCATGCCATTGCGCTGAAAGGCGATACCATTTTCGACAGGACGAATGACTCGGAGGATGCGAGTCAGGTCAAATTCCCCATAGGACGCTCCTGTAAAATAGGAGTCGCGCAAGAGATAGTCCATACGGTCCGCATCAATCTGACTGGAAATGAGTTGCACCACCTGCTTGTTAGGATAGGTATGGTCTATGACACTGGCAACTTTTTCTGGAAAGTCTGGCGCCACTTGTAGCAGGACTTGGTGAATCTCCGTCTCAGGACTTTGGATGATTTCCTGGGTGATGCCCTCATGGTCTGTATCAAAGAGATGTTCAAAAGTATGGGAGTAGGCACCATGACCCAGGTCATGGAGGAGAGCAGCGGTCATGGTGAGGAGGGATTCGGCAAGATTCCATCCCTCAGGATATTTTTCTTCAAAAATCTCCGTGATACGTCGTGCAATTTCATAGACTCCTAGACAGTGGGAGAAGCGGCTGTGTTCTCCACCGTGGAAGGTATAACTGGAAGTTCCCAGTTGCTTGATACGGCGCAAACGTTGAAATTCTTTTGTATTGATCAAGTCATAGATGATTTGATTATTGACATGGATGTAGTTGTGAACAGGGTCACGGAATACTTTTTCGTTCATATGACCATTATAGCAAAAAGCTAGAGTTTTTGGTAAAATAGTAGGACAAGAGACAAGAAAGAGGACTTGATGTGAAGATTCGGATGCGAAATACGATTCAGTTTGATGAGCAGTTGGAAGTGATTGACCAACTTTATGACGTGGAAGTGCATGAAAAGGGAGATTATAGCTACCTGCTTTTCTATAATGAGGAAAAGGAAAAAGTAGTGATTAAATTCCATGGTCAAGAACTGGTGATGAGCCGTTTTTCAAATCCCAAGACCATTATGCGCTTTCTAAAGGATAGTGATAGTTTAGCCTACATTCCTACACCAATGGGCATGCAGGAATTTGTTATCCAAACCAGTCGCTATGAAGTTGATGGGCAAAAGATTGAACTAGATTATCAACTACAAAATCAAGAGGGACATCCCTTTGCCAGCTATCAATTGGAAATTACTTGGGGCTAGTCTCATGTCTTTTTCAAATTTACCTGGCTATCTTCTCGGATTGGCTTCCTAATGTGGTAGATTAGGCTAATTTTTGGTATAATAAAAGTTATGGAAATCGAAAAAACCAATCGTATGAATGCGCTCTTTGAATTTTATGCAGCGCTTTTGACAGATAAGCAAATGAATTATATAGAGCTCTATTACGCTGATGATTACAGCCTCGCTGAGATTGCCGAGGAGTTTGGTGTCAGTCGTCAGGCTGTTTACGATAATATCAAGCGGACAGAAAAGATTCTGGAAGATTATGAGATGAAGTTGCACATGTACTCGGACTACATTGTTCGCAGTCAGATTTTTGATCAGATTTTGGAGCGCTATCCCAAGGATGACTTTCTGCAGGAGCAGATAGAAATTTTAACAAGTATTGATAATAGAGAATAAGAGGAAGAAAAATGGCATTTGAAAGTTTAACAGAACGTTTGCAGAACGTCTTTAAAAATCTACGTAAAAAAGGAAAAATCTCTGAAGCTGATGTCCAAGAGGCAACCAAAGAAATTCGCTTGGCCTTGCTCGAGGCCGACGTTGCCTTGCCTGTTGTAAAGGACTTTATCAAGAAAGTTCGTGAGCGTGCAGTCGGGCATGAGGTCATTGATACCCTTAATCCTGCGCAACAGATTATTAAAATCGTTGATGAGGAACTGACAGCCGTTTTAGGTTCTGATACGGCAGAAATTATCAAGTCACCTAAGATTCCTACCATCATCATGATGGTCGGTTTGCAGGGGGCTGGTAAAACAACCTTTGCTGGTAAATTGGCTAACAAACTCAAGAAAGAAGAAAATGCACGTCCTTTGATGATTGCGGCGGATATTTATCGTCCTGCTGCTATTGACCAGCTTAAAACCTTGGGGCAACAAATTGATGTGCCAGTTTTTGCTCTAGGAACAGAAGTTCCAGCTGTTGAGATTGTACGTCAAGGTTTGGCGCAAGCCCAAGCCAATCATAATGACTATGTCTTGATTGATACGGCAGGTCGTTTGCAGATTGATGAGCTCCTCATGAATGAGCTTCGTGACGTGAAAGCATTGGCTCAACCAAACGAAATTCTCCTCGTCGTTGATGCCATGATTGGTCAGGAAGCGGCCAATGTTGCGCGTGAGTTTAATGCTCAGTTGGAAGTGACTGGGGTTATCCTTACTAAGATTGATGGCGATACTCGTGGTGGTGCGGCTCTATCTGTTCGTCACATTACTGGAAAACCAATCAAGTTCACTGGTACAGGTGAAAAGATTACGGACATTGAGACTTTTCACCCAGACCGTATGTCAAGCCGTATTCTTGGTATGGGGGATATGCTCACTTTGATTGAGAAAGCTTCTCAAGAATACGATGAGCAAAAAGCCCTTGAAATGGCTGAGAAGATGCGTGAGAATACCTTTGATTTCAATGATTTCATTGCTCAGTTGGATCAGGTGCAAAACATGGGCCCAATGGAAGACTTGCTCAAGATGATTCCAGGTATGGCCAACAATCCAGCCTTTCAAAACATGAAGGTGGATGAGCGTCAGATCGCGCGCAAACGTGCCATCGTGTCTTCCATGACACCTGAGGAACGTGAAAACCCAGATTTGTTAAATCCAAGCCGTCGTCGTCGTATCGCTGCGGGTTCTGGAAATACTTTTGTCGAAGTTAATAAATTCATCAAAGACTTTAACCAAGCTAAACAGCTCATGCAGGGTGTTATGTCTGGAGATATGAACAAGATGATGAAGCAAATGGGGATCAATCCAAACAATCTTCCTAAAAATATGCCAAATATGGGAGGAATGGATATGTCTGCCCTTGAAGGAATGATGGGACAAGGTGGTATGCCTGACTTGTCAGCTCTCGGAGGAGCAGGAATGCCAGATATGAGTCAGATGTTTGGTGGTGGACTCAAAGGTAAAATTGGTGAATTTGCTATGAAACAGTCCATGAAACGTATGGCTAACAAAATGAAGAAAGCGAAGAAGAAACGCAAGTAAGACGAAGGAAGGCCGCAGAGCTTTCCTTTTTTATACTCTTCGAAAATCTCTTCAAACCACGTCAACGTCGCCTTACCGTATATATGTGACTGAC
>NZ_VMLT01000064.1:0-12780 GCF_013276815.1 Streptococcus sp. 1055
CAAAACACAGTTTTGAGGTTGTAGATGAAACTGACGAAGTCAGCTCAAAACACAGTTTTGAGGTTGTAGATGAAACTGACGAAGTCAGTAACCATACCTACGGCAAGGCGACGCTGACGAAGTTTGAATTGGATTTTCACAGAGTGTAAATTGTTGAAACTAGGTTGTCATACAATGTGTACCACTTGGGCTTTGGCAGTAGCTAACTGCACTAAATATAATATAAGGAGGGTTTTATGGGGAAAGGCCATTGGAATCGGAAAAGAGTTTATAGCATTCGTAAGTTTGCTGTGGGAGCTTGCTCAGTAATGATTGGGACTTGTGCAGTTCTATTAGGAGGAAATATAGCTGGAGAATCTGTAGTTTATGCGGATGAAACACTTATTACTCATACTGCTGAGAAACCTAAAGAGGAAAAAACGATAGTAGAAGAAAAGGCTGATAAAGCTTTGGAAACTAAAAATGTAGTTGAAAGGACAGAACAAAGTGAATCTAGTTCAACTGAGGCTATTGCATCTGAGAAGAAAGAAGATGAAGCCGTAACTCCAAAAGAGGAAAAAGTGTCTGCTAAACCGGAAGAAAAAGCTCCAAGGATAGAATCACAAGCTTCAAGTCAAGAAAAACCGCTTAGGGAAGATGCTAAAGCTGTAACAAATGAAGAAGTGAATCAAATGATTGAAGACAGGAAAGTGGATTTTAATCAAAATTGGCACTTTAAACTCAATGCAAATTCTAAGGAAGTCATTAAACCGGATGCAGATGTATCTACGTGGAAAAAATTGGATTTACCGTATGACTGGAGTATTTTTAACGATTTCGATCATGAATCTCCTGCACAAAATGAAGGTGGACAGCTTAACGGTGGGGAAGCTTGGTATCGCAAGACTTTCAAACTAGATGAAAAAGACCTCAAGAAACATGTTCGCCTTACTTTTGATGGCGTCTACATGGATTCTCAAGTTTATGTCAATGGTCAGTTAGTGGGGCATTATCCAAATGGTTATAACCAATTTTCATATGATATCACTAACTATTTGAACAAAGATGGTCGTGAGAATGTGATTGCTGTCCATGCAGTCAACAAACAGCCAAGTAGCCGTTGGTATTCAGGAAGTGGTATTTATCGTGATGTGACTTTACAAGTGACAGATAAGGTGCATGTTGAGAAAAATGGGACAACTATTTTAACACCAAAACTTGAAGAACAACAACATGGCAAGGTTGAAACTCATGTGACCAGCAAAATCGTCAATACGGACGACAAAGACCATGAACTTGTAGCAGAATATCAAATCGTTGAACGTGGTGGTCAGGCTGTGACAGGTCTAGTACGTACAGAGAGTCGTACCTTAAAAGCACATGAATCAACAAGCCTAGATGCGATTTTAGAAGTTGAAAGACCAAAACTCTGGACCGTTTTAAATGACAAACCTGCCTTGTACGAATTGATTACGCGTGTTTACCGTGACGGTCAATTGGTTGATGCTAAGAAGGATTTGTTTGGTTACCGTTACTATCACTGGACTCCAAATGAAGGTTTCTCTTTGAATGGTGAACGTATTAAATTCCATGGAGTATCCTTGCACCACGACCATGGGGCGCTTGGAGCAGAAGAAAACTATAAAGCAGAATACCGTCGTCTCAAACAAATGAAGGAGATGGGAGTTAACTCCATCCGTACAACCCACAACCCTGCTAGTGAGCAAACCTTGCAAATCGCAGCAGAACTAGGTTTACTCGTTCAGGAAGAGGCCTTTGATACTTGGTATGGTGGCAAGAAACCTTATGACTATGGACGTTTCTTTGAAAAAGATGCCACTCACCCAGAAGCTCGAAAAGGTGAAAAATGGTCTGATTTTGACCTACGTACCATGGTCGAAAGAGGCAAAAACAACCCTGCTATCTTCATGTGGTCAATTGGTAATGAAATAGGTGAAGCTAATGGTGATGCCCACTCTTTAGCAACTGTTAAACGTTTGGTCAAGGTTATCAAGGATGTTGATAAGACTCGCTATGTTACCATGGGAGCAGATAAATTCCGTTTCGGTAATGGTAGCGGAGGGCATGAGAAAATTGCTGATGAACTCGATGCTGTTGGATTTAACTATTCTGAAGATAATTACAAAGCCCTTAGAGCTAAGCATCCAAAATGGTTGATTTATGGATCAGAAACATCTTCAGCTACCCGTACACGTGGAAGTTACTATCGCCCTGAACGTGAATTGAAACATAGCAATGGACCTGAGCGTCATTATGAACAGTCTGACTATGGGAATGATCGTGTGGGTTGGGGGAAAACAGCAACCGCTTCATGGACTTTTGACCGTGACAACGCTGGCTATGCTGGACAGTTTATCTGGACAGGTACGGACTATATTGGTGAACCTACACCATGGCACAACCAAAATCAAACTCCTGTTAAGAGCTCTTACTTTGGTATCGTAGATACAGCCGGCATTCCAAAACATGACTTCTATCTCTACCAAAGCCAATGGGTTTCTGTTAAGAAGAAACCGATGGTACACCTTCTTCCTCACTGGAACTGGGAAAACAAAGAATTAGCATCCAAAGTAGCTGACTCAGAAGGTAAGATTCCAGTTCGTGCTTATTCGAATGCTTCTAGTGTAGAATTGTTCTTGAATGGAAAATCTCTTGGTCTTAAGACCTTCAACAAAAAACAAACCAGCGATGGTCGTACCTACCAAGAAGGTGCGAATGCTAAGGAACTCTATCTTGAGTGGAAGGTTGCTTACCAACCAGGTACCTTGGAAGCTGTAGCTCGCGATGAAGCTGGAAAAGAAATTGCACGTGACAAGATTACCACTGCAGGGCAACCAGCAGGAGTTCGCCTCGTCAAGGAAGAACACGCCATCGCCGCAGATGGAAAAGACTTGACTTACATCTACTACGAAATCGTAGACAGTGAAGGAAATGTTGTACCAACTGCCAATAATTTGGTTCGTTTCCAATTGCATGGACAAGGTCAACTAGTCGGTGTCGATAATGGGGAACAAGCCAGCCGAGAACGCTATAAGGCGCAAGCAGATGGTTCATGGATCCGTAGAGCCTTTAACGGTAAAGGGGTTGCCATCGTTAAATCAACTGAACAAGCAGGTAAATTCACTCTGACTGCCCACTCAGATCTCTTGAAATCGGACCAAGTTACCGTCTTTACTGGTAAGAAAGAAGGACAAGAGAAGACTGTTTTGGGGACAGAAGTAGCAAGAGTTCGTACATTAATTGGTAAAGAACCAAAAATGCCGAAAACAGTAGGTTTTGTATACAGCGACGGTAGTCGTGAAAAACTTCCAGTAACTTGGTCTCAAGTCGATGTTAGTCAAGCAGGAGTTGTGACTGTTAAAGGTACAGCAAATGGACGTGAGGTAGAGGCTCATGTCGAGGTTCTAGCAATTGCGAAAGAATTACCAACAGTTAAACGTATTGCTCCAAATACTAACTTGAATTCTGTAGACAAATCTGTTTCCTATGTTTTGACTGATGGAAGTGTACAAGAGTATGAAGTGGACAAGTGGGAGATTGCCGAAGAAGATAAAGTTAAGTTAGCAATTCCAGGTTCTCGTATTCAAGCGACCGGTTATTTAGAAGGTCAACCAATTCATGCAACCCTTGTGGTAGAAGAAGGAAATGCTGCAGCACCTGTAGTGCCAACTGTTACTGTTGGAGGTGAGGCAGTAACAGGTCTTACTAGTCGACAACCAATGCAATATCGTACTCTATCTTATGGTGCCCAACTGCCAGAAGTCACAGCAAGTGCTGAAAATGCTGATGTGACAGTTCTTCAAGCAAGCGCAGCAAACGGCATGCGTGCGAGCATCTTTATTCAGCCTAAAGATGGTGGCCCTCTTCAAACCTATGCAATTCAATTCCTTGAAGAAGCACCAAAAATTGCTCACTTGAGCTTGCAAGTGGAAAAAGCTGACAGTCTCAAAGAAGACCAAACTGTCAAATTGTCGGTTCGAGCTCACTATCAAGATGGAACGCAAGCTGTATTACCAGCTGATAAAGTAACCTTCTCTACAAGTGGTGAAGGGGAAGTCGCAATTCGTAAAGGAATGCTTGAGTTACATAAGCCAGGAGCAGTCACTCTCAAATCGGAATATGAGGGAGCTAAAGGCCAAGTTGATCTCACTATCCAGGCCAATACTGAGAAGAAGATTGCGCAATCTATCCGTCCAGTAAATGTAGTGACAGATTTACACCAAGAACCTACTCTTCCGTCAACAGTAACGGTTGAGTATGACAAAGGTTTCCCTAAAGCTCACAAAGTCACTTGGCAAGCTATTCCGAAAGAAAAACTAGACTCCTATCAAACCTTTGAAGTACTAGGTAAAGTTGAAGGAATTGACCTTGAAGCGCGTGCAAGAGTCTCTGTAGAAGGTATCGTTTCAGTTGAAGAAGTCAGTGTGACAACTCCAATCGCAGAAGCACCACAATTACCAGAAAGCGTTCGGACATATGATTCAAATGGTCACGTTTCATCAGCTAAGGTTGCATGGGATGCGATTCGTCCAGAGCAATACGCTAAGGAAGGTGTCTTTACAGTTAATGGTCGCTTAGAAGGTACGCGATTAACAACTAAACTTCATGTTCGCGTATCTGCTCAAACTGAGCAAGGTGCAAACATTTCTGACCAATGGACCGGTTCAGAATTGCCACTTGCCTTTGCTTCAGATTCAAATCCAAGCGACCCAGTTTCAAATGTTAATGACAAGCTCATTTCCTACAATAACCAACCAGCCAATCGTTGGACAAACTGGAATCGTAGTAATCCAGAAGCTTCAGTCGGTGTTCTGTTTGGAGATTCAGGTATCTTGAGCAAACGCTCCGTTGATAATCTAAGTGTCGGATTCCACGAAGACCATGGAGTTGGTGCACCGAAGTCTTATGTGATTGAGTATTATGTTGGTAAGACTGTCCCAACAGCTCCTAAAAACCCTAGTTTTGTTGGTAATGAGGACCATGTCTTTAATGATTCTGCCAACTGGAAACCAGTTACTAATCTAAAAGCCCCTGCTCAACTCAAGGCTGGAGAAATGAACCACTTTAGCTTTGATAAAGTTGAAACCTATGCTATTCGTATTCGCATGGTTAAAGCAGATAACAAGCGTGGAACGTCTATCACAGAGGTACAAATCTTTGCGAAACAAGTTGCGGCAGCCAAACAAGGACAAACAAGAATCCAAGTTGACGGCAAAGACTTAGCAAACTTCAACCCTGATTTGACAGACTACTACCTTGAGTCTGTAGATGGAAAAGTTCCGGCAGTCACAGCAAGTGTTAGCAACAATGGTCTCGCTACCGTCGTTCCAAGCGTTCGTGAAGGTGAGCCAGTTCGTGTCATCGCGAAAGCTGAAAATGGCGACATCTTAGGAGAATACCGTCTGCACTTCACTAAGGATAAGAACTTACTTTCTCATAAACCAGTTGCTGCGGTTAAACAAGCTCGCTTGGTACAAGTAGGTCAAGCACTTGAATTGCCGACTAAGGTTCCAGTTTACTTCACAGGTAAAGATGGCTACGAAACAAAAGACTTGTCAGTTGAATGGGAAGAAGTTCCAGCAGAAAATCTGACAAAAGCAGGTCAATTTACCGTTCGAGGCCATGTTCTTGGTAGTGATCTTGTTGCTGAGTTCACTGTACGAGTGACAGACAAGCTAGGCGAAGCTCTTTCAGATAACCCAGAGTATGATGAAAACAGTAACCAGGCCTTTGCTTCAGCCACTAACGATATTGATAGAAGCTCCCATGACCGTGTGGATTATCTCAATGACGGAGATCATTCAGAAAATCGTCGTTGGACAAACTGGTCTGCAAGACCGTCTACCAATCCAGAAGTATCAGCAGGCGTAATCTTCCGTGAAAATGGTAAGATTGTAGAACGGACTGTTGCACAAGGAAAAGTTCAGTTCTTTGTAGATAGTGGTACAGATGCACCATCTAAACTTGTTTTGGAACGTTATGTCGGCCCAGACTTTGAAGTGCCTATCTACTATTCAAACTACCAAGCCTACGAATCTGGACATCCATTTAACAATCCAGAAAATTGGGAAGCTGTGCCTTATCGTGCGGATAAAGACATTGCAGCTGGTGATGAAATCAACGTAACATTTAAAGCTATCAAAGCCAAAGCTATGAGATGGCGTATGGAGCGTAAAGCAGATAAGAGCGGTGTTGCGATGATTGAGCTGACCTTCCTTGCACCAAGCGAATTGCCTCAAGAAAGCACTCAATCGAAGATTCTTGTAGATGGAAAAGAACTTGCTGATTTCGCTGAAGATCGTCAAGACTACCAAATCACCTATAAAGGTCAACGGCCAAAAGTCTCAGTTGAAGAAAACAATCAAGTAGCTTCGACTGTGGTAGATAGTGGAGAAGATAGTCTTCCAGTACTTGTTCGCCTCGTTTCAGAAAGTGGAAAACAAGTCAAGGAATACCGTATCCAGTTGACTAAGGAAAAACCAGTTTCTGAGAAGACAGTTGCTGCTGTACAAGAAGATTTTCCAAAACTCGAATTTGTTGAAAAAGATTTGGCATACAAGACAGTTGAGAAAAAAGATTCAACACTGTATCTAGGTGAAACTCGTGTAGAACAAGAAGGAAAAACTGGTAAAGAACGTATCTTTACAGCGATTAATCCTGATGGAAGTAAGGAAGAAAAACTCCGTGAAGTGGTAGAAGCTCCGACAGACCGCATCATCTTGGTTGGAACCAAACCAGTAGCTCAAGAAGCTAAAAAACCACAAGTGTCAGAAAAAGCAGATACAAAACCAATTGATTCAAGTGAAGCTAGTCAAACTAATAAAGCCCAGTTACCAAATACAGGTAGTGCGGCAAGCCAAGCAGCAGTAGCAGCAGGTTTAGTTCTTCTAGGTTTGAGTGCAGGATTAGTAGTTACTAAAGGTAAAAAAGAAGACTAGAAATTTTGATACCTTCTTTATCATTAAAGACCAAAGAAAAACTCTTGTCCTAAATAGAAGATAAAGAGCCTGAGACAAAATAGTTCTCAACCACAAAAAAGCTAGATATTTCCAATTGCGGAACTCTAGCTTTTTAATTTTGAGTCGTTCTCTTATTGTATAGTAGATTGAAACTAGAATAGTACACTTCTACTTCTAAAACATTGTTAGAAATCAATTTGACTGTCCTTATCGATTTGTCCTGTTCTTATTTCATTTCACTATGTTTTAGGAGGTTATTGGCCATAAGTACCAATCCCATGTCAATTCTCACTTGACGCATCCCTCTCAGATTACATATCTTGTAACCCAAACAAGCCTTTATCTGCCCAAAGACAGGTTCCACATCAATCTTGCGTTGAGCGAAAATCTGTCTACCTTGGGGAGATAAAAGCGCCTGACATTCTTTAACTTTCAAGTTTTGATAGCCTTCGTTCATATACAGTCCCTTTTGAGGGGCTGATTCAGGTTCGTCGGCGTAGTAAACCTTGATTTCCTGTTGAAAGTCTGTCTGTGTTTTCTGATGTTTGATATGGTGAAAACGATAGCACCAGCCATCAGGATGTGTGTAGCTATCCTCCTTGTTATCATAGTGCCAATTCGCTAAGTTTCTAGCTGACTGTTTATACCCTCTCTTTTGTTCCTTGTCAAACATGGCATATTTAATCAGAAGGGGAGTGATTTCTTCTTGAAAATAGACCTGTATCTGTTCTTGAAGTTTGGCGGAGAATTTCTCTGTCGTTTTCTTCCACACAAAACTATACTTGTTGGCATTGGCTTCAATCTTAGTTCCGTCAATAAACAGACAATCTAAGGTCACTAACTCTTCCATTTTTAAACGAAGATTGAGGTCGATGAAAAGATCACGAATAAGGTCTTCCATCCCTTCAGCGACTCGAAAACGATTGATGGTGCGATAGCTGACAACCAACTGCCCTGTTAGGTATTGCATAGCCAGATTTTCAATCATCATTTTTTCAATTTTTCGACCAGAGAAAATCCCTTGTGAATAGGCAAATAGAAGAGTAGATACAAGCATTTTAGGGTGATAAGACGGGCGACCAAAGGCATGATAGAAGGCGTAGAAGTGATGTTCCTCCAAGGTATTCACCACTTTTTCAATAGTAAAGACGAGATGGTCTTGTGGTAAGAAGGAACTGATTTCTAGTGGTAAAGTTGTTTGATTTGTGTTATAGTGAATATGCATGGGATAGCCTTTATAAATGGTTTATTGGGCAATTCTATTTTACCAAGACTATCGTAACCATGCAAAAAAAGCAACGGCAAATCCGTTGCTTTTTTTGGAGATAAGAGACTATTGTCCCAGACTCTTTTCTTTGTATAAAATTGTATAGTGTTATTGTCTATACTATTTTGTAGAGAAAGCAAAAATCCCTAGAAAATGCTTAGGGATTCGACTATTTCATTAAGAACAATTCAACAATCATTTCTATATACATGATAAGGGTTAATAAGAATCCTGCACGCCAGAAGAATTTGATGAATTTAGGATAGTAAAAGCTGCGTTTTTTCAAAAGGAAGAAAAAGACGAGAATAATGGCTAGGATTGAGAGGGCTAGCCCCAGTCTAGGGAGGAAATTATGGGTAAAGGTTTTAGCTGTAATCAGGTAATATTCAAATACCAAGACCGGAAAAGCCAAATCCGCAAAGTTTCGTCCTAGTTTTTTTAATCTAAAAAGTTTGGTTAGGATAATGCAGACGACTAAGGTCAGTATCAATAATAAAATAGATGCTAATTTCATTAAAATCATACCCATATTGTATCATAAAAAAAAGGCTAATGGAAACGAGAAACAGAGGAATTTATAGGAAAGTCAGGCTTTTGAGATTGTGGGTGATTTTTGTTATAATGAAAGTTATAAAATCTTATAATACCTTGAATGATTATTATCGAAAACTCTTTGGAGAAAAGACTTTTAAAGTCCCTATTGATGCGGGATTTGACTGTCCCAATCGTGATGGAACTGTGGCTCATGGAGGCTGTACTTTTTGTACGGTTTCAGGTTCTGGAGATACTATTGTAGCCCCAGATGCGCCTATCCGTGAGCAATTTTATAAGGAAATTGACTTTATGCACCGTAAGTGGCCGGATGTTCAGAAGTATCTGGTTTATTTTCAAAATTTTACCAACACCCATGAAAAGGTGGAAGTTATTCGAGAGCGTTATGAACAGGCTATCAATGAGCCAGGTGTGGTAGGAATCAATATTGGAATGCGCCCAGACTGTTTACCAGACGAAACCATCGAATATTTGGCTGAGTTATCGGAGTGCATGCATGTGACGGTTGAATTGGGCTTGTAGACTACTTATGAAGCAACTTCTGACCTGATTAACCGTGCGTATTCTTATGAATTGTAGGTGGAAACGGTCAAGCGTTTGAGAAAGTATCCCAAGATTGAGATTGTTTCCCATTTGATTAATGGTTTGCCTGGTGAAACCCATGAGATGATGGTTGAAAATGTCCGCCGTTGTGTCACGAATAACGATATTCAAGGGATTAAACTGCATTTGCTCCATCTTATGACAAATACTCGTATGCAAGGAGATTACCATGAGGGACGTTTACAATTGATGAGTCAGGACGAATATGTCAGGGTCATCTGTGACCAACTGGAAATCATTCCCAAACATATCGTCATCCATCGAATCACAGGAGATGCACCTAGGGATATGCTGATTGGGCTTATGTGGAGCCTCAATAAATGGGAAGCTCTCAACAGCATTGAGATGGAGATGCGACGTCGTGGAAGTGTTCAAGGATGCAAGGCTGTAAAACAGGAGTTTGAAAATGAAAAGACCACTTGAGATGGCACATGATTTTTTGGCTGAGGTCGTGACAAAAGAGGATGTCGTAGTGGATGCGACTATGGGAAATGGTCATGACACGCTTTTTTTAGCCAAGCTAGCCAAGCAAGTCTATGCCTTTGATATTCAGAAGCAAGCCTTGGAAAAGACCCAAGAGCGTTTGCATCAGGCTGGCTTGACAAATGCCCAGTTAATCTTGCAAGGCCATGAGACACTGGACCAGTTTGTGACAAAAGCTAAGGCAGGGATTTTTAATTTGGGCTATTTGCCGTCAGCTGATAAGTCTGTCATCACCCGACCGCAGACAACGATTGAGGCATTAGAAAAGCTATGTGGCTTACTTGTCAAAGGTGGACGAATTGCTATTATGATTTACTATGGTCATGAAGGAGGCGACCTCGAGAGAGATGCTGTCTTGGATTTTGTAATCCAGTTGAACCAACAAGAGTACACAGCTGCCATTTACCGAACTTTAAACCAAGTCAACAACCCGCCGTTTTTAGTGATGATTGAAAAATTAGAGAGATACAGACATGGATAAACAATACCTACACGAAAAGCTGGATGCCATGCGCCAGAATTTTGTTGAATCAACCCACCACGAACGAGCGGTGGGCGTGCTAGACCAAGCGCATATGAGCAAAAAAATGCTTAAAATCAAGAAAAAATTAGTTGCTCTTGAAATGGAACGGTGCCAGAGAAAAATTGAGCACAAAGACTGTTCCAAGATTGACCAAAAAATCAAAGAGCAGAAGGAGATATTTGAATCCTGTTGTAAAAAAGATTAAGGAGGACGTGCGTGGAATTACTGATTTACCTCATCCTATTTTTACTGGTTTTGATTGTCTCAAGTACAACCAATAAGCTCCTGCCCTTTTTGCCTCTCCCTTTGGTGCAGATTCTTTTGGGAATTGTGATTGGTCTCTTTTTACCCAATACTGACTTTCACCTTAATACGGAGTTGTTTTTGGCACTGGTTATCGGACCCTTGCTTTTCCGAGAGGCTGAAGAAGCAGATGTTACGGCTATTTTAAAACACTGGCGAATCATTGTTTATCTCATATTTCCAGTGATTTTTATCTCGACCCTGAGTTTGGGTGGCTTGGCCCATCTTCTTTGGTTCAGCCTTCCCTTGGCAGCTTGCTTGGCTGTTGGGGCAGCCCTTGGTCCTACGGACTTGGTGGCCTTTGCCTCTCTTTCGGAGCGTTTTAGCTTTCCTAAGCGCGTGTCCAATATCCTTAAGGGCGAAGGACTCTTGAATGATGCTTCTGGTTTGGTGGCTTTTCAGGTAGCTTTGACAGCTTGGACAACTGGAGCTTTTTCTCTGGGGCAAGCTAGCAGTTCGCTTATCTTTTCAATCCTAGGCGGTTTTTTAATTGGCTTTTTAACAGCCATGACTAATCGTTTCCTGCATAGCTTCTTGCTAAGTGTGCGAGCAACGGATATTGCTAGTGAGCTCCTTCTGGAATTGAGTTTACCCTTGGTAACCTTCTTCCTGGCAGAAGAAGTCCACGTTTCAGGGATTATTGCCGTCGTAGTTGCTGGGATTTTAAAGGCGAGTCGCTTCAAGAAAATCACGCTCCTCGAAGCCCAAGTGGATACGGTGACCGAGACAGTTTGGCATACAGTGAATTTTATGCTCAACGGTTCTGTCTTTGTGATTTTAGGAATGGAGTTGGAAATGATAGCAGAGCCTATCTTGACCAATCCAATCTATAATCCCTTGCTCTTGCTGGCATCTCTTGTCACCCTTACCTTTGTCCTCTTTGCTATTCGTTTTGTCATGATCTATGGCTATTTTGCCTATAGGACTAGACGTCTCAAGAAAAAGCTAAATAAGTATATGAAGGACATGCTTCTCTTGACCTTCTCAGGTGTCAAGGGAACGGTGTCGATTGCTACGATTCTCTTGATACCAAGTAATTTAGAACAGGAGTATCCTCTCTTACTTTTCCTTGTCGCAGGTGTGACGCTTGTAAGCTTTTTAACAGGTCTCTTGATCCTGCCTCATCTTTCGGATGAACAGGAAGAAAGCAAGGACTATCTCATGCATATCGCCATTTTGAATGAAGTAACGCTGGAGTTGGAAAAAGAGTTGGAAGACACCAGAAATAAACTTCCCCTCTATGCGGCTATTGACAATTACCATGGACGTATTGAAAATCTCATTTTAAGCCAAGAAAACCAGGATGATCAAGAAGACTGGGCTGCTTTGAAACTCTTGATTCTTAGTATTGAAAGTGATGGATTGGAACAGGCCTATGAAGAGGGGAACATTAGCAATCGTGCTTACCGAGTTTACCAACGTTATCTGAAAAATATAGAACGAGGAATCAATCGTAAGTTTGCGTCACGATTGACCTATTATTTCCTTGTTTCTTTGCGGATTTTACGTTTTCTCCTTCATGAAGTTTTTACTCTCGGGAGGACTTTCCGTAGCTGGAAGGACAAGGAGCAAAGCCGTCTCCGTGCTCTTGATTATGACCAAATTGCAGAGCTCTATCTTGCCAATACAGAGATGATTATTGAAAGTTTGGAAAACCTGAAGGGAGTCTATAGACGCTCTTTGATTAGTTTTATGCAGGAGTCTCGTCTTCGAGAAACAGCTATTATCAGCAGTGGTGCCTTTGTCGAACGGGTTATCAATCGCGTTAAGCCTAACAATATCGATGAAATGCTGAGGGGCTATTATCTGGAGCGCAAGTTGATTTTCGAATACGAAGAAAAACGATTGATTACGACCAAGTATGCCAAGAAGTTACGACAAAATGTCAATAACTTAGAGAACTATTCCTTGAAGGAAGCTGCCAATACCCTGCCGTATGATATGGTGGAATTGGTAAGAAGAAATTAGTTAATACTCTTCGAAAATCTCTTCAAACCACGTCAGCGTCGCCTTGGATTATATATGTGACTGACTTCGTCAGTTTCATCTACAACCTCAAAGCAGGGCTTTGAGCAGCCTGCGGCTAGCTT
>NZ_VMLT01000065.1:0-40579 GCF_013276815.1 Streptococcus sp. 1055
GAACTGACAAAGGCAGCGCAAAACACTGCTTTGAGGTTGTAGATAGAACTGACGAAGTCAGTAACATATATACGGCAAGGCGACGTTGACGTGGTTTGAAGAGATTTTCGAAGAGTATTACCTTCAAGAAGCTCCATTGATGCCCCACCACCGCGTCACAAATACCTACACTAACACAAAAAGGTGACATAGCCACCTTTTTGTTAACGTTTCAGTTTTCTTCCTTTTCTACAAAATCAGGATTTTGTAGAGACTAACGGGCTGAAATTATTTTTCTGTAAGTGCAGCCAAACCTGGCAATACTTTACCTTCAAGAAGTTCCATTGATGCTCCACCACCAGTAGAGATCCATGAGAACTTGTCTGCACGACCAAGGTTGATTGCTGCGGCAGCTGAGTCACCACCACCGATGATTGATTTAACGCCTGGTTGTTTCACGATAGCGTCCATCACACCGATTGTACCAGCTTGGAAGTCTGGGTTTTCAAATACACCCATAGGTCCGTTCCATACAACTGTTTTGGCACCAGTCAAAGCTTCGTCAAATTTAGCGATAGATTTTGGACCGATGTCAAGACCAAGGAAGCCTTCAGAAACTGCTTCACCTTCAGTGTCACGCACTTCAGTGTAACCAGCAAATGCGTTAGCTTCTTTTGAGTCAACTGGCAAGATCAATTTACCGTTTGCTTTTTCAAGAAGAGCTTTCGCAACATCCAATTTGTCTTCTTCTACAAGTGAGTTACCGATTTCGATACCTTGTGCTTTGTAGAATGTGTAAGTCATACCACCACCGATAAGGACTTTATCAGCTTTTTCAAGCAAGTTTTCGATAACACCGATCTTGTCTGAAACTTTTGAACCACCAAGGATCGCTACGAATGGACGTTCTGGAGTTTCAACTGCTTCTTGGATATAGGCAATTTCGTTTTCAAGAAGGAAACCAGCAACTGCTTTTTCAACGTTTGCTGAGATACCAACGTTAGATGCGTGTGCACGGTGAGCTGTACCGAATGCATCATTTACGAAGATACCATCTCCAAGTGATGCCCAGTATTTACCAAGTTCAGGATCGTTTTTAGATTCTTTCTTGCCGTCAACATCTTCGTAACGAGTGTTTTCAACCAAAAGAACTTGTCCATCTTCAAGAGCGTTGATCGCTGCTTCCAATTCAGCACCACGAGTTACACCTGGGAAAACAACGTCTTGGCCCAATTTAGCTGCCAAGTCTGCTGCTACAGGAGCAAGTGATTTACCAGCTTTATCAGCTTCTTCTTTCACACGTCCAAGGTGAGAGAAAAGAATTGCACGTCCACCTTGTTCGATGATGTACTTAATAGTTGGAAGAGCTGCTGTGATACGGTTGTCGTTAGTGATTACGCCATCTTTCAATGGTACGTTGAAGTCAACACGAACGAGGACTTTTTTACCTTTCAAGTCAACGTCTTTAACAGTAAGTTTTGCCATGTTACAAAAACCCCTTTATTTATTTTATTCGAAACTATTATATCACACTTTGGAAATATAAGGAAAGATTTCACAAGATTTTTCGATATTTAATCTTCATCTTCTTTTTTCTGTTTCAATGTCAAGGCTAAACTAGCAAGACCAAGGCTTGCCAATCCTGCTATTAGGGCTTCATTGGCATCAGCAGTTCCTGTATTTGGCAATTGGGTGCCTGCTTCTTCTGATTTAACTGCTGTATTTTGGGCTGGTTTTTCTTGTGTAGGCGCTACTGCTGGTTCTGTTTTTACTTTTGTTCCAATTTCAACAATTTCTGGAATCGCCTCTTGGATGACTTCTGTTGAACGAAGACGACGCTGACCGTTTTCATCAACTTCAAAGACATGTCTTAATAGACCATCTCGTCCCTGTATGATGACTCGTTGTTCCCCAACTAGCATATCAGCATTTTCATGCTCTTGACGGTCAAAGGCAACCTTTTCCTCTTGAACTTCCAATTTAGGAGCCTTTTGTTGATCAGAAGCCGGTTGATTAGTAGTTTTTGGAAGGACTGTGTTTTGTTGTTCTGGTTTAGTTGAGATAGTAACAAGGTCATTTGCACCATTAGATTCTACTCGTGGTTTCTCAGCAGATTCATAAACAAAGGCATAATGAGTAAAGTGTGGTGCTGTAAAGATAACATGACTATCCGTTTGTTCAAAAGCCAATTCCACTGCCTCTTTGCCTTCAGGTAAGAAGAATACTCTCTTCACTTTCTTATCTTTTTCAATTGGAATTTTCACAATAGAAGCGTAAGAGAGATCAACGTCTTGACCTTTTTCATCTAGACCTTCTATTTCAAAGACATGAGCATCTTCTCCAGCAAAGTATTTCTTCTCTTCAGCACTTGCTTGAACACGCTCTACTTTCAAGCCCTTGATGACAGTCTTCTCTTTATTTGAGAAGTGTACTTCAACACCTGTTTTACTATCAGAAAAGACTGCTGGCTTGTCTTCTTTCAATAAGGCAACCAGATCTTTCAAACTCTGTTTCGCTGTTGCAAGCTCTTCTGGACTCAAATCTACTTTTTCAACCAAGGCCTTGTTTTTCTCAAGAAGAGGAGCTAGGGCAGAACCTGAAGGATGGTTTGGTTTGGCAGCCAAGAGTTCTTGAGCCTCACCTGTTAAGCGATCAAGCTCTGTCTTTTCTTCCGTAAATTTCTCTTGACCATTCAGAGCTTTATGAGCTTCTGTCAATTTATTAAGACGGTCATTAACCTGATCTTGGGTACTAGTTTCATGGTCTTTCAACACTTGTTCAGCCGCTTCAATTGCTTTCAAGAAGGCTTCTTTTACTTCTGGTGAAGCAAAGTTATAGACCACCTTGTTCTTAGCCACTTCAACTTCTGCTAATTTTTGTTTAAGGTACTCATCGTTCAATGCTGCTTTTGGAGATACCAAAACATCAAAGTTGACTTCATGACCTTGGTAACGAAGCGTCAAGGTTTGACGACCAGTCTTTTGAGCATGGTAACCAGTAATTTCAACTCCCTCATCAGTAAAGGAATGTTCTTCCATGGTGTCATTGCTATAAGCCACTGCAAAGCGTCCTTCAGACAAGTCTAAGCTATCACCAACTAGGTAATCTTTTTTCGGTTCCTGACTTACTTCAATTCTCAAAATAGTTTTCGGACTTGCTTCATCTTGACTAGTAACAGTCACTGACAAATTCGCATTTACTGGTTGTCCCAAGTATTGGAGAGTAAGATTTTGTTCTCCCTTATGATGCGTGTCAAATCCTGATACTGATACACCTGCGTGAGTTAGGCGAATGAGTTCGTCCTCAGCTCCCCCTTCATACCGAACTCGAAGAACACCACCTCTAAGGTTCAAATCCTCCCCTTCGGCGTAGCTTGTTTTCTTAGGTCCTGTCTCTAGGCTGACTGACTTGATTTTTCTGTCATCTTTTGGAACGGAAACTGCTAGGACATTACTAATTTCCTTGCCTGGAAACTGGGTACGATAGTACAGAAGACCAGATTGATTTGTCAAATCCAATGGTGCACTTGCTAGGTCTCCTCCAACTTCGCTCTTCAAGGTTGCAAGCGGAGTTTGAGAATTTGGATTGTCATAAACGGTAATGGTTGCTCCAGCTGGTACATCCGCAAAACCAACCTGTACCTTGTTATTGCCTAGAGAACGGGCTGCAGCCTTGGCCATCGGAATATTGACACTCTCAGTATCAAGCTTTTCATACATTTTCCAGTTATAGATACGAATAGCCTTCCATGGAGTTCCATTGTCAGAAGTGACAACATTCAAGCGCCAGTCTTGAGCAGTGATTGGTTTATCAAGAGTGATATCTGTCACGTGTGCTTTGTTACCACGGACTTCCTTAGCTAGCTTCCACTCACCATCTGCATCTTTATAATAAAGGTCAAAGTCTTTGGTGTTCATCAAGCCATCGTTAACAGACTCACCACCAGCTCCAGCATGATCCATGACCCATCTCACAACACGGCGTGGTTGTGTCAAACGAATATCAACGCTACCACTTAATTGAGAAGAAGACCATTTGTCAGATAGACTGGTGATGGTCCCATTCAACATACCTTCGATACCTTCTCCACCTTCTGTATCTGGGAAGGTACTTCCGATAACAGTAGCCCCTGGAACGATGTTTTCTGCTAGAGGTCTTGGAAGACTTGTGTCTTGGACAGTCATCCCCCACTCAAAGTTTGTAGTTGCTGCTTCAGAACGAAGGCCATTCTTACCAACTGCAACAACCTTCAACTCCTGACTAGTACCAGTCGCACTAGCTGAGCGGCTAACTTTTGGTAGGTAGATCGTAGTTGCAGATGAACCTGTCAATAGGCGCCAAGCATCGCCATCCTTTTCATAGACTTCATAGAAATCAGCATCTTTATGACCAGTAAATTGTACAACTGCTTCCGCTTCTTGGGCATTTTTAAGGACTTGTTTGGCTACAGCTACTGTGGTTGGTGCCTGAGGAGCATCTTGATTATTGCTGATGGTCAATTGCCCCAGGTTAAATTGATAACCTTTTAAGTCTTTGTCATTTTCAAAATAGAGTTTAATACCGTAAATTGTTTTACCTGCCAAGGCACTCAAATCAAAATCATCGGTAGTCCAGTTATCTGAAACTGTCAATTCTTTACGGGCAGCTTCATCACCATAGGTATAATCTTTCTTGGTTGCAAATTCTACATAAACCTTGGTCCCTTTGCCTCCTTTGTGGGCAACATGCAATTTGGTTGTATCTGTCACCTTCAAGCGAGTAGAGTACAAATTCACATCTTGCTTGGTCGCACCTGAAAGATCCCCTGCAAATTTAAGAGAAGTTCCACCATTATAAGCATCTTCAAAATCATAGCTTGCTTTCAACTTATCACCAGTTGATTTTTGCCACCAGCGCCATGTTGGAAGAACACCTGATACTGAACGATAATTCCACTCAGAATCCTTAGAAACCTTACCATCTACGAACCATTTTTTACCATGACCTGTATTAAAAGAAGTAGTAAAAGTATTACCTACCGCTGGCGTACGGTCCGCAACTAGATTAGCAATACCATACCAATCTTTGTCACCTGGTTTTTGGCCAGTAGGATCACCTTGGTAACCTGTAAAGAATATATCTTCGTTCTTATGATAGTCTTCGCCTGTCTTGCCAAGACTTGTAATAGTATCTGGCGCAAAGAGACCAAGTGACAAGCGAAGTTTGCCATTTTCATCTAAAAGGGCATCCCATTTCACTTTAGTCTTATAAGAACCACCCTGTTGCAATTCCAATCCTGCAAAGACATCGTACTGGCTACGCTCTAGCCATTTGGCCATAGCTACAGAGTAATCATTCTTCTCTTTGGTCCAGTTAAAGTTAGCAAAGAAGTTGTCTGCTGGAACCTTATCTCCTTCAGGTTGCATGAATTGGTAGTTGTATTCTCCCAAACCATCTTGGTGGTAACGTCCATAGTTATAAGTCATGGCATCGTACCAAGAATACTTGATTGGATGGTTTACCTTAGCAGCATACTCCTTGGTATAGAGCATAAACTGGCGCATCTTTTCTCCAAGAGGTTCAACCAAATCCCCAGTTGTTTCTTGGTTAATGAAATAGCCATCATAGCCATAATACTTGGCCATATCTACCAATTTACGGGCAATTGGAAAGCTACCATCTGCGTCTTGCTTCAAAGCTTCAGCAAATTTTTCTTGATCAGCAATACTATTTGACCAGTTGAAGAAGAGTGTACCATATACAGGAACCCCGTTACGGTGACCTGCATCAATAACGTCAGGCGTTGGTACAAGACCTTCCCAGAAGACCATTGAATCTAGATATTGCCAATAGTCAAAAGCATAGGCCTTGAACTCTTCTCCACCAACAGAAGCGTGGTCTTTTGCTTTAGAATTGGTGTTAGATAGGGCTTGTACTTTTGCTTCCTTACTAGCTTTTTCATTGACCAAATGACCTGTCCGACGTGAAGCGAGGGCAACAGATCCGCGGTTAATAGCGTCATCTTCACGAGCTCCTGGTTCCCATTTCAACAATTCATCCCAAGAATTAAATTTGATTTCCTTTGGTTTTAATGTTTTTTCCGTATTTTTAGGGACATCTGGCTGGACTTCTTTTTCAGTCTTATTAGCTTCTGCTGCTGGCTTAGACTCATCCCCTTGGCTAGTTGCTTCGGGCTTTGCTTCTATTTCCTTTTCAGACTTAGGTTTTGCTTCTGCAGATGGTGTTTCTGCAGCCACCTCACTTGCTTTTTCCTCTTGTTTAGCTGTGCTAGCTGCTTCTGCGGTTTCAGTAGTAGCAGCTTCATTGCTTGCTGGCGAAGCAGTTTCAGATGCTGTCGCTACTCCTTCTGCCTCTTCTGCCTTATTTTCTCTAGCATGTTCTCCTTCATGCTGCTTGTCAGCTTCATTAGTTGGATGCTCACTCTCTCCTGAAACAAGCTCTGTATTGGTTCCGCTATTTTCAGGAACTGCAGTTTCTTCTGCCAAGGCTGGACTAGCAAATAAAACAGCACCAATCATCAGCGAGCAGGCTCCTACTGATAACTTACGAATACTGTAACGACAACGTCTTTCAAAAAATGGATTCTTCATTTTCTCCTCCTAAAAGATTGATTTTGTTGTTTTTTAAGAAAGCGCTTTATATTCTGTAGTTTTTTATCAAACTCTAGAACCATGATAATCACATTTTTATCCTAAAGCATTTTTTGACAAAAAACAATAGCTGTTTTCACAAATCTAAAATAAGGTTAAAAACTCTTAAAAATAATACACTTATCAATTATAATTTTCTTTTACAAACTTGACATTAACACTTGTTAGATTTACTTTTATCCTTTAAAATAGAATAGGAGATATTCCGCGATTATTTTTCGGAGGAAAAAGAAATGTCCATTAATTGGCAGGAAATTTTATTTCACTTTTTAGGTGGTCTGGGACTATTCTTATATAGTATCAAGACCATGGGAGACGGTTTGCAACAAGCTGCTGGAGATCGCCTTCGTTTTTACCTTGACAAATATACTAGTAATCCTTTCTTTTGAGTTCTGGTTGGTATTGGGATGACTGCTCTAATTCAGTCTAGTTCTGGTGTAACAGTTATCACAGTCGGCCTGGTCAGTGCCGGTCTCCTAACCTTACGTCAGGCTATCGGAATTGTCATGGGGGCTAATATCGGGACAACAGTCACATCCTTTCTTATTGGGTTTAAACTAGGTGACTATGCCCTACCTATGCTCTTTATCGGTGCTGTCTGTCTCTTTTTTACGAAAAATCGGACAGTCAATAATATCGGACGCATCCTCTTTGGTGTCGGTGGTATCTTTTTTGCCCTCAATCTTATGAGCGGTGCAATGGCTCCACTCAAGGATTTACAGGTCTTTAAGGACTATATGATTGAGCTAAGTAAGAATCCTGTTTTGGGTGTCTTTGTCGGTACCGGCTTGACCTTACTGATTCAAGCTTCCTCGGCTACCATCGGGATTTTACAAAACCTCTACGCCAGCAATCTCATTGACCTGCAAGGAGCTTTGCCAGTTCTATTTGGTGACAATATCGGGACAACCATTACAGCCATCATTGCCTCTTTAGGTGCTAATATTGCAGCTAAACGGGTAGCAGGAGCTCATGTTGCCTTCAACGTTATCGGAACAGTCGTCTGCGTTATTTTTCTAGTTCCTTTTACAGCCCTGATTCATTGGTTTGAAGCTACGCTAAATCTAGCACCAGAAATGACCATCGCCTTTGCTCACGGAACCTTTAATATTACCAATACCATTGTCCAATTTCCATTTATCGGAGCTCTGGCTTACTTTGTAACCAAGATTATTCCTGGAGAGGACGAGGTTGTCAAATATGAACCCTTATATCTTGATGAGCATTTCATCAAACAAGCCCCATCTATCGCTCTCGGAAATGCTAAGAAAGAGCTCTTGCATTTAGGAAACTACGCTGCCAAAGCCTTTGACCTTTCCTATAAGTATATCATTGACTTGGATGAAAAAGTTGCTGAAAAAGGGCAT
The DNA here is from genome assembly GCF_013276815.1 of Streptococcus sp. 1055. NCBI lineage: Bacteria > Bacillati > Bacillota > Bacilli > Lactobacillales > Streptococcaceae > Streptococcus > Streptococcus sp. 1055. The sequence continues at coordinate 7,997 of NZ_VMLT01000065.1, forward strand.
AAAACCGAAGAAGCCATTAACACCATCGATGAGCAATTAACACGTTATCTCATTGCCCTTTCAAGCGAAGCTCTCAGTCAAAAAGAAAGCGAAGTGCTCACCAATATCCTTGATTCCTCCCGTGATTTGGAACGGATTGGAGACCACGCGGAGGCTCTACTCAATCTGACTGACTATCTTCAACGTAAAAATGTTGAATTTTCTGATGCCGCCTTGAAAGAATTAGAGGAAGTTTATCGTCAAACTAGTGACTTTATCAAAGATGCTCTGGATAGTGTGGAAAACAATGATATTGAAAAAGCACGCAGTCTTGTAGAACGTCATGAAGCAATCAATAAGATAGAACGTGTTCTCAGAAAAACCCACATCAAACGCCTCAACAAGGGCGAATGTTCAACACAAGCTGGGGTCAACTTTATCGACATCATCTCACACTACACTCGTGTATCAGACCACGCTATGAACCTTGCTGAAAAGGTTTTTGCAGAACAAATCTAATAACCAAGAAGCTATCCATCATAATTGGATGGCTTCTTACTTTTTCCTAAGCAAGACTAGGCTGAATGAAACTGAAAGAGTATTCTGCAGATATATAGTATATTGAAACTAGAATAGTACACCTCTATTTCTAAAACATTGTTAGAAATCGATTTGTCCTGTTATTATTTCATTTTACTATAATGGATTAAATTAAAAAAGTATAGTGTATTGAATCTATAACAGTCCATCTTGACTGCTAAAATATTTCTATAAATTAATTTGACTTTTCTGATAGAGATGTTCACATCTTATTTCAATTCATGATACAATCCAGTTCCTAAAACTTTGCTAGAAATTAATTTGGCTTTCCGAATTAATTTGTTCAGATTTTATTTCATTTCAATATACTGATAAATCCATTCACTAGCACAGGGCAAGAGGGAGTCGCTATTGATTTCAACGGTAGCAGGTACACACAGAGGACTCCTACCTCAGATATACTGCAATATCCATCGTATGCAAAAAAACCTCTGAGATTTTTCTCAAAGGTTCTGATTTTGCTAATTGCTATTCTCAACCGCTGCAGTAACAAAGGCAGTGTAGAGTTCTTCTGGTCGGTTTGGACGGCTTGACAGTTCAGGGTGATACTGACACGCTACAAAGAATTTATTTTCAGGAATTTCCACGATTTCTACCAAACGATTGTCTGGAGAAACTCCTGAAAAGACAAAACCTGCTGCCTCAAACTGCTCACGGAAGGCATTATTAAACTCATAACGGTGACGGTGACGGCGTTGCACCACTTCTTGATTATGATAAGCAGCTGCTGCCTTAGAGCCACGTTTCAACTTAGACGGATAAAGCCCCAAGCGAAGGGTTCCCCCCATATCCTCAACATCAATCTGATCACGCATGATATCAATGATAGGGTATTTTGTTTCTGGTGCAAGCTCTGCAGAATTGGCACCTTCGAGTCCTAAAACGTGACGAGCAAATTCGATACATGTCAACTGCATTCCCAAGCAGACTCCCAACATTGGAACATCATTTTCACGCGCATAGCGGATGGCTTGGATTTTCCCTTCTGTACCACGTTGACCAAAACCACCTGGTACGATGATCCCGTCCGCATCAGACAAGAGTTCTGCTACATTCTCTGCTGTCACATCATTGGCATTGACCCAATTGATTTTAACTTCTACATCATTGACATAGCCAGAGTGTTTCAAGGCTTCGACCACTGAGATATAGGCATCTTGCAACTCCACATACTTACCAACAAGGGAAATCTTAACTTGTTTCTTGAGGTTCATGACCTTGTCCACCATGGCTGACCATTCTGTCATATCCGCTGCTGGTGCGTCTAATTTCAAATGGTCACAGACAATTTGGTCCATACCTTGTGCCTGCAAGTTCAGTGGAATTTGGTAAAGATGTTCGACATCCAACGATTCGATAACGGCTTCTGGTGCCACATCACAGAACTGGGCCAGTTTATTTTTAATTCCTTGACCAGCTGGCTCTTCTGTACGAATCACCAACATATTTGGTTGGATTCCCAATCCACGCAATTCTTTTACAGAGTGCTGAGTTGGTTTGGTCTTCATTTCACCAGCGGCCTTGAGGTAAGGAAGTAGGGTTGTATGGATGTACATAACATTATCCGCCCCCACATCTGCCTTCATCTGACGAAGGGCCTCTAGGAATGGCAAAGATTCGATATCTCCAACGGTTCCACCGACCTCTGTGATAATGACATCAGAGTCTGTCGTTACAGCTGCACGCTTGATTTTTTCTTTCAAAGCATCTGTGATATGAGGAATGACCTGAACAGTTGCCCCAAGGTATTCTCCACGGCGTTCTTTACGAAGAACTTCACTGTAAATTTTACCAGTTGTCACGTTGGAATATTTGTTAAGATTGATATCGATGAAACGTTCATAGTGACCCAAGTCCAAATCTGTCTCAGCTCCGTCATCTGTCACAAAAACTTCCCCGTGCTGGTAAGGACTCATGGTTCCCGGATCAATATTGATATAAGGGTCAAACTTTTGAATGGTTACTTTGAGACCACGATTTTTCAAGAGACGGCCTAGACTCGCTGCCACAATCCCTTTCCCAATAGACGATACCACACCACCAGTTACAAAAATATATTTCGTAGACATAGATTCCTCTTTCTAAAATGCTCAAGGTCTTGTTAACTACGAGGGGATATAGAAAACAAGACCCTACTAATAAGAATAATCTGGGACGACTGCACCAGATTCACAACTAATACTCTTCGAAAATCTCTTCAAACCGCGTCAACGTCGCCTTGCCGTAGATATGTGTTCCTGACTTTGTCAGTNNTTTGAGCAGCCTACGGCTAGTTTCCTAGCTTGCTCTTTGATTTTCATTGAGTATAAAATACAAGAAGATAACTTCTTGAAAAAACAAAAATAGCTCCCTAAGAACTAGGGAGCCCCGACCTCTAAAAGAGGTGCCCAAACAATATGATACCTAAAAATAGGATAATTGTCAATAGCTAACTCTTATTCCTCGCTGGTTTCAGCGTCGTCATCTGAAAACTCGTCGTCGTCTTCGTTGAGATCCACATCTTCTCCCAAGTCATCTGGAGCGATTTCGTTGATTTCTGCATCATAAGCTTCCACTTCATTTTTTTCATCATCTGGATTTTCATCATCGTATGAAAGAGCTGGATCTGCTTCGTATGCATCTTCGTCTTCTGGATCATCTGCATTGTAGTCAATGGCATCTGAATCACCATCCATAAAGGCATTGACACGTTTTTTCTTAGCTTTTGGTGCTACTTCATCGTCGTCATTTTCTTCAAGAGCGATGATTTCTTCGTCGATTTCGTCCACACCATACCATGAACGAAGACCCCATTTGTTGTCCCCAAGTGAGATGAAGCTACCGTCAAAGTTCAACTCTGTGTAGAACAAAGGCAAAGCTTCGCGGATATCGCTGTTTGATGTTCCAAGGTAGTTTTGAATTTCATTTACAAGATCGCTAAAATGCATCTCATGATCGCGACCACGAAGTTCCAAGATAGCACGCGCTACCTCAATCATAGATAGTTCACTTTTTTCTTGCCCAGCAAATACTTCTAATTCCAAAGCGTTTCTCCTCATTTATACTACTATCGCCAGAGCAAACAGACTCTGACCTCATTTTATCATTTACTCTTTATTTTACGATAATTTTGCGGAATAGTCAAAGGTTAAGCGGGAGAAAGTGGCAGGATTAGACTAATTCCAATATAAAACTCCTTCCTTTTTCTGTTGCTCCATTTTCCACAAATCCAAGCGACTTGAAACACCTCCTAGAAGCATGATTGTAGGTGTAGATTTCCTTGACTCTCAATTCTTTCCATCCTTTTACTCGAGCCAATTCAATCAAAGCACTTAGAATCTTTTTTCCAAGTCCTCGATGTTGGTAAGCGGAATTCCCAATCACAATGGGGAGATTATCCTGAGATAGTGTAATATCCCCAATTGGAAACCATTCTCCCTTCTCCTTGACTTCAATCCAAAAAAGCTCACCATGCCGATCCAAATAGGAATACATGGCTTCCAAGGTCGCTTGACTGTAAGGAAGCTTCACCCCATCTACGAGGTAAACCAAGTTCACATCCTGATACCAAGCAAAAGCTTCCTCACAATAATTGACCTTATAATAAGGAACAAAACACAATGCACTACCTTTTCAACAAAAGAGTTGCTGCTTGATTAAAACCATCACACCAGTTATACCATTTTGCTTCATACCCATCTTGAGCTAGGATACGATCTTCTAAATCAAAAACAGAGTAAATCTTTCTTTCCTCGCAAGCTTGCGCATAGAGATGATATAGTTCATCACCACCATCTCTATCCCACTCAGCAGAAATCGTATCCCGACCTGCCAATAAAGCCTGATAAGCCCTGTGATGCCCATCTGTAATCAGCAAACAATCTCCAAAGGCAAGAATACTGATTGGATCGACTTGGTTTGTTTCTGCCGACTGGTAAATCATCTGAATATCTTGCAACTTCTTTTCTGATAAATATAGTTGAGTCGGATGAAGATCTACTATATTGACTTTCATTTCTTTCTCCTCAAGGGAATTCGATACTCACTTCTGTTTGCCTTTAAATCGCCATTGGAAGCGGAGCTTGTCATAGAAGGGAAACTCGATAAACAAGACTCCCAAACCCACACAGAAACTGGCAAGAACATCTGATGGGTAGTGAACTCCCAGATAGACTCTTGATACCAGCACACTGACTAGGTAGAGGCCAAGGACGATTTGTACGATTTTTCTCCAGACCTGATCTTTAATCCGCTGACTAAGAATAACAATCAAAGTCCCTACCATCAGCGTTACAGCTAGAGAATGCCCACTTGGGAAGGAAAATCCCTTCTCCTCCACCAGATGTAAGATAGCTGGTCGTGGGCGCTGGTAGATATTTTTAAAGGTCACGATTAAAAGACCTGCCAAAGCCAGATTTCCCAGCATGAAGAAACTTTCTATCTTCCATCGCTTACGATAAAAGACAAAAGCTATAATGACAACCCAAGTGATAATCACTGGAATATCAATCAGATGTGTGAGGGATCGAAAAAGAATAGTCAAATAATCTGGTAAGTCTCCTCGAATGGCAGTCTGAATCGATTGGTCAAAACCGACCAGCGTTTCAGGGTAAAATTTGACCATGTAGCCAAGAATAACGAAAAGTAAAAGGGCAAAACTGCCCTTCATTAAAAATGTTTGTTTATCTTTCATAGTGTTTTAAGGTTGGTTTCAAAAGGACGTACAACAACCAGAATGAAACGGAAAAGATTACACCCTCAATCAAGTTAAAAGGTAATACCATGGTCATTAGGTAGTTGGAAAGTCCCAAAATTTTTCCAATATCAAAGTTAGCAAACTTAGCGTACAAAGGAACAGCATAAACATAGTTGAGAACCAACATGGCCAAGGTTAAACCAACAGTTCCAGCTAGAGAGCCTAGTAGGAAACGAAGGGTTGTCCGTTCCTTTTTCCAAATCAAAGCAAATACGATGACAAAAACTCCCAAAGCTACGATATTCATCGGCAAACCAATGTAAGTATTCACTCCTTGGCTGTTAAGAAGCAATTTCAATAGTGAGCGAAGCAAGAGCACTCCTAGAGCAGCAGGCAAATCCATGACCACCAGACCCACAAGGACTGGCAAGATACTAAATTCGATCTTGAGGAAAGATGCCGCTGGTAAAAGCGGAAAGTCAAAGTACATCAGCACAAATGAGATGGCTGATAGAATTGCAATGGTCGAAAGTCGACGTGTGTTTGTCATAACAGGTTCCTCCAATTTTCTATAAAATCAGAAGAAGTTGGAAAGGATTCCTCTATCTATTCTCACTTTTTATATCCCAAAAGTTCCCTCTTACTCTATTAAAGAAAAACAAAGCAAGTGGTTACAATCCGGCTATAAATCTATCAAAACAGACAAAGCTATTCTTTCGTCTTCTCCCATCCAGACTATACTGTCGGTTGTGGAATCTCACCACATCAGCTTGCGCTCGCGGACTTATTTTGCTAAGATATTTTAGATTTATCTAGGCGTCGCAGTCGAAGATAATACTTAAGGTATATCGAGACAAAACAACGACGAGAAAGCTAAAATAGCTAGTCAAATTTACCGCCGGTCGGGAATTTCACCCTGCCCTGAAGACTCTTTTATCATAACAAAAAACGCTTGCAAGCGCAAGCATTTTGTTCATTTTCATTTTTTATTTCAATTTATCCACTTCATAGGTATGGACGAGCTCAAGACCTGCAAAGTTCTGCTGGCGAAGAGCCTCATAGACAATCATGCAGACGGTATTAGACACATTGAGACTGCGGACATGTTCATCATTCATGGGAATACGAAGAGCCTTCTCAGGATGTTCTCGCATAAAATCTTCAGGTAAGCCCTTGTCTTCACGTCCAAAGAGAAAATAATGGTCCTCGTCAGTCGATAAATCCACCTCAGAATAGACTTTTTCCGCGAATTTCGAAATCAGATAGAGTTTTCCCTTCATCCGAGACATGAAATCTTCCAAACTCTCGTAAAAATAAATCTCTAGCTTATCCCAGTAATCCAATCCAGCCCGCTTCATCTTGCGGTCATCAATAGGAAAGCCCATAGGCTTGATGATGTGGAGGGGAGAATTGGTCGCAGCGCAAGTACGCGCGATATTGCCCGTATTTTGTGGAATTTGAGGTTCAAATAATACAATGTGATTTGTCATGACTTGCTTCCTTTCACCATTGCAAAAAAATAGCCACACTGCCCGGAGTCAAGCTCAGCAAACAGCGTGGTTAAGGCATCGTTAACTTACCTCACAACAGGTTTGAAGTAAATCAGCGAAACTACTTTCTTAGTATAACACTTTCAGAATCATTGTCAATAGAAACGACTTGATTTTTTAAATTTTTTCAAGCTATTTCCAAGGGTTGTAAAATCGTCCCTGATTCTGCAAGATAAGTAGTAAACTAGCTACTAAAAACAAGGTTGCCAAGAGCAAGGTAATATAGTCTCCTTTTTTCAAGGCCTGATAACTATACCATGTGCGTTTTTTCTCTTTCCCAAAGCGGCGAAGCTCCATGGCAGTCGCAATGGTATCAATGCGTTCTAGCGAGCTAAAAATCAAGGGCGTAATAATGAGCAGATTGCCTTTGATTCGTTGCATAAGAGAAGCTTTCTTGGATAATTCCATCCCACGCGCCTCCTGAGACATCTTGATAGTAAAGAATTCTTCCTGCAAATCTGGAATATAGCGCAAGGTCAGGCTGACAGAATAAGCAATCTTATAGGGCACACCAATTTGATTTAAACTGGAAGCAAACTGACTAGGATGGGTTGTCATCAAAAAGATAATAGCCAGAGGAATGGTGCAAAGATACTTAATGGCCAAATTTAGCAGATAAAAGAGCTCCTGGCTGGTTAGAGTGTAGACACCGATTCCCTGCCAAATCACACTTCTCTCTCCATAAAGTCCAACCCCATACTCGGGAGAAAAGAGATAGACCATCAAAACGTTTAAAACGGCAAATACCGTCGCAAAAACGGCTACAAAGGAGACATCTTTAAAGCGGATTTCTGATAAATAGAGGAGAAAGACTGAAAAGATGGCAATCAGCAAGAGCATTCTGGTATCATAGCTAATCATGGCCGCCAATGATACCAGAATGAAAAAGAGAAGTTTCCCAGCTCCTGACAAGCGATGAATCACAGTATCTCTATGCTGGTAACCGATTAATTTAGCTTGCATCCCTCTCTCCTTTCTTTGTAAAATGCCGTTAAATCCAGTGGATCCACATCTAGTTTCTTAGCCAAGTTAAAGATGGAGGTTTCTTTTAGATTGGCTTTTACTAACAGCTCAGGATCGCTCAACAGACTGGCTGGAACAGTATCGGCAATCAATTCTCCATCCACCATGACAAGGACCCGGTCTGAATAATCCAGCATCAATTGCATATCATGGGTAATCATGACAATGGTATGCCCTTTTTGATGTAACTCTTCGAGAAATTCCATAATCTCAGTATAGTTCTTCTGATCTTGACCTGCAGTCGGTTCATCTAGGAGAATAATTTCAGCTCCTAAGACCAAAATTGAAGCAATGGTGACACGTTTTTTCTGACCAAATGACAGGGCAGAAATAGGCCAATTACGGAATTCATAAAGTCCACAGATTTTCAAGGTTTCATAGACTCTCGTTTCAATTTCCTTCTCATCCACACCTCGCAAACGGAGCCCTAGAGCCACCTCATCAAAAATCATATTGGTTGAAATCATTTGATTAGGATTTTGTAGCACATATCCTACTCGTTCCGCCCGCTCTGCAACAGAATCGCCTTTTATATCCTGTTTTTCCCAAAGATAGCGTCCTTCCGTCTGAATAAAGCTACTTATAGCCTTGGCTAGAGTTGATTTCCCTGCTCCATTTTTTCCGACAATAGCAATCTTTTCACCCTTTTTAATATCTAAATGTAGGGATTTTAAAATCGGCCTATCATCATAAGAAAAAGATACTTCCTCTAGTCTAAAGAGTGACTGCAATTCTGAGGTTTCTTTTACCAGTTCCGTCTGTAACTGGACTTGCCCTTTTGAGATAGACAAGTTATCCAGATCTGCTAATTGTTCTTCCTTGACTAAGTCCACACCTAATTGACGGAGAGTGGTTAGATAAAGGGGTTCTCGAATTCCATTTTGAGTCAATAAATCAGTCGCAAGCAACTGGTCAGGGCTCCCATTAAAAAGGATACGACCATCGTTTATCAAGACAATCCGATCCACAGGGCGATGCAGAACGTCCTCCAAACGGTGCTCGATAATCAGAGTCGTCGTCCCCTCTTCCTTATGAATCTGGTCAATCAATTCGATAATATCCTGACCTGACTTGGGATCTAGATTGGCGAGTGGCTCATCAAACAAGAGAATCGGACTTTCATCAATCAAGACACCAGCCAGACTGACTCGCTGCTTTTGTCCACCTGACAAATCCTGAGGACGCTGATCCAGTAAAGGAAGAAGGTCCAACTTTTCAGCCCATTTATAAACACGACCTTTCATCTCATCTAGGGCTGTCACATCATTTTCCAGAGCAAACGCCAAATCTTCTGCCACAGACAAGCCAATAAACTGCCCATCTGTATCCTGCAAAACTGTGCTAACCAGATGAGACTTATCATAAATGCTCATATCAAAGGCTACTTGACCCTTTATCAAAAATTCTCCATATGTCTGACCCTTGTAAATATTGGGAATAATCCCATTCAAACACTGACCCAAGGTAGATTTACCTGACCCAGATGGTCCAACAATTAAGACTTTCTCTCCCTTGTAAATGGTCAAGTCTATCCCTTGCAAGGTCGGTTCTTGTTGTGTTTCATACCGGAAAGAGAAATCCTTCCACTCAATTATAGCTTCTTTCATCTTACTCTCTTCATTCGCTTCTTAGACTTCTATTTTATCATAAATCAAGCCCTTCTTGCAGTCTCTCCTCTTAAAATCTTAGCGCCAAAAAGATTCCTATCCTAGCTTACTTGCCTAACTAATCTATAAACATCGAAAAAGACTAGTTGCCCAGCCTTCCCCATCATTTTATACTCTTCGAAAATCTCTTCAAACCACGTCAGCTTCGCCTTGCCGTAGGTATGNNTCGTCAGTTCTATCCACAATTTCAAAACACTGTTTTGAGCAACCTGCGACTTGCTTCCTAGTTTTCTCTTTGATTTTCATTGAGTATTAGTCCTTTTTCAAACTTCCTGCACGAGTTTGGGTTCCTGCATAGGCAAGTAAGAGAAGAGTTCCTGCAATAGCTACAGATACACCATTGGCAATTCCCGCAACAATCCCTTGTGCAAATACTTTTTCTGCCGCTTCTTGATAAATCACAACATCTCCAAGTGGTGCCAAGACACCCCAAACAAGGGCATTTGCAAGTAGTTGAATGAGATTAAAAATAAGAATATCTTTCCAGTCAAAAACACTATTGATCACGCGAACGTACTTTCTAAAAAGTCCCACAACTAAACCAAAGAGTCCGCTAGCGATAATCCAAGTCCACCATAGACCATAACCAACAAGAGAGTCCTTGATTGCATGACCAATCAACCCGACAAGCAAACCGATAATCGGTCCAAAAATAATAGAAAGTAGCGCTTGTACCGCATACTGAAGCTGGATGCTTGTATTTGGAACAGGGGTTGGAATGTTGATCATCCCGATGACGACAAAGAGGGCAGCGCCAATTCCGACAGCAACAACTTGTTTAATTGTAAATTTGATTTCCATACTATTCTCCTATTTTATCCTTCTATTTTCTTTATTTCAATGGTCCAAGATGAACCGACACCTACATTATAGGCCTTGGCAAAGGAACCTTGGTTGATAGCCAAACCTAAACGATAGAGAGAGTTGATGTAAAGGATGGGTTGCCCAATTCTCACATCTGCAAATGATTTGCCATAGACAAGCTGATTTTGATAGACCAGCATATCAGCATGATAGATGGTCACTTCAAAACGATCACCAAATTCTGGTTCCAGCTTGTAAAATTCTTCCCGTGTGATAGAGGTCCAAAGCGAACCGAAACGCACATCCAGAATATCAATGGCTCCCTTCACCAGATGATCTTCTATGATGGTCGCTACGACTGGAAGCTCTACAATCTGTTCCACACTGAGCTCTGGCCCTACTTCCTCAAAAGTAATGTGACCACTGGCCAGTTTAGCACCAGTATAGGCATAGACATCACGACCGTGGAAGGTATAAGAATGCTCTGTGTTTTGACGCCTATTGGCCACCTCAGAAATCTCACGAATGGCTACAATGCCAACGTGTTTCTTGATAAAGGAAAGCGTCCCATTATCTGGCGTGACAATGTATTGATTTTTTGCAGTCTTGGCAACTACACTCTTACGTTTCGAACCGACACCTGGATCGACAACCGATACAAACGTCGTTCCCTCAGGCCAGTAATCCACCGTCTGAAAGAGACGATAGCTCCCCTCAAAAATATTATAAGGCGTGATATCGTGCGTCAAGTGATGGATTTTTAAGGTTGGAGACTCTTCTAAAGCCACTCCAATCATAGCCGATACCGCACCATCAACCAGACCAAAGTCTGATTGTAATACCAGTAAATTATTATTCATTTTATCTCCTTGTATATCCTTTATCATACCATATTTCAGAGAAAGTCGCTAATAGCTATTTCAATTGGTTAGGGTATAGTTTTACCTTATAGCAAATTTCCTACTAAAAGTTCTTGTTATTAGCTAGTAGGTGCATTTTTTCTTGAAAAAGGGTATGATAGTTACATCATGAAAAAGTAGGTTTTATTATGAAAATTATCCTTGTCGGAGGGGGAAAAGTTGGTTTTGCCCTCTGTCGCTCCTTGGTTGCAGAAAAGCATGATGTTTTGCTGATTGAGCAAGACGAAGCTGTTCTCAATCATATTGTCAGTCGCTTTGATATCATTGGTATCCTTGGTAACGGGGCCGATTTTGCCATTCTTGAGCAAGCCAGCGTCCAAGATTGTGATATCTTTATCGCCCTGACTGAGCACGATGAAGTCAACATGATTGCAGCAGTTCTAGCCAAGAAAATGGGAGCTAAAGAAACTATCGTTCGGGTGCGGAACCCTGAATATTCTAACTCTTATTTCAAGGAAAAGAATATTCTCGGTTTTTCTCTTATCGTTAATCCTGAGCTCTTGGCTTCCCGCGCTATCGCGAATATCATTGACTTCCCCAACGCCCTGTCTGTCGAACGCTTTGCTGGTGGACGCGTTAGCCTCATGGAATTTGTCGTCAAGTCCACCAGCGGTCTTTGCCAAATGCCCATTTCTGATTTTCGTAAAAAATTTGGTAATGTCATTGTCTGTGCGATAGAGAGGGATCATCAAATTATCATTCCAAGCGGTGACATGACTGTACAGGATAAAGATAGAATCTTTGTCACTGGTAACCGTGTCGATATGATACTCTTCCATAATTATTTTAAATCACGCGCCGTGAAGAGCCTTCTCATCGTTGGGGCAGGTAGAATTGCCTATTATCTACTTGGTATTCTCAAAGATAGTCGTATCGATACAAAAGTCATTGAAATCAATCCTGAAATCGCCAGCTTCTTTAGCGAGAAATTCCCAAATCTCTACATCGTTCAAGGAGATGGAACCGCAAAAGATATCCTGCTGGAAGAAAGTGCTCAACACTATGATGCCGTTGCGACTCTAACAGGAGTCGATGAGGAAAATCTGATTACATCTATGTTCCTTGACAGGGTAGGTGTACAGAAAAATATTACTAAGGTCAATCGTACCAGTCTCCTCGAGATTATCAATGCGCCTGATTTTTCAAGTATCATCACACCTAAAAGCATCGCTGTAGATACGATTATGCACTTTATTCGTGGTCGAGTTAATGCCCAGTATTCAGACCTTCAAGCCATGCACCATCTAGCCAATGGCCAAATTGAAACCCTGCAATTCCATATCAAGGAAGCCAATAAAATGACTGCCAAACCTCTTTCTCAACTGAAATTGAAAAAAGGGGTTCTTATTGCAGCCATTATTCGAAAGGGCAAGACTATTTTCCCAACTGGGGAGGATATGTTGGAAGTTGGAGACAAGCTCCTAGTAACAACCTTGTTGCCAAACATCACCAAGATTTATGACTTGATTGCGAGGTAAGAAATGAATAAAAGTATGATTCGTTACCTCCTTTCAAAGTTACTTTTGATTGAAACTGTTCTTCTTTTGGTTCCTGTTGCGATTGCTGTCTATTACCGTGAATCGAGCCAAGTCTTTACAGCCCTCTTTTCGACCATAGGGATTCTCGTATTGTTAGGCGGTTCAGGAATTTTACAAAAGCCAAAAAATCAACGGATTTATGCCAAGGAGGGAGTCTTGATTGTTGCCCTCTGTTGGATCCTTTGGTCTTTCTTTGGTGGTCTCCCCTTTGTCTTTGCTGGGCAAATCCCCAGCCTTATTGATGCCTTTTTTGAGATTAGTTCCGGCTTTACGACTACTGGAGCAAGTATTTTGAACGACGTTTCAGTTCTCAGTCGTTCCCTCCTCTTCTGGCGAAGTTTTACCCACTTGATTGGAGGGATGGGAGTGCTTGTTTTTGCACTTGCTATTATGGACAATGCCAAAAATAGCCACCTAGAGGTGATGAAGGCTGAGGTTCCAGGTCCTGTTTTTGGCAAGGTTGTATCCAAACTAAAAAACACTGCCCAGATTCTCTATCTCCTTTATCTAGCTCTCTTCTCCCTCTTTGTCATCATCTATTATCTAGCTGGTATGCCTCTCTACGATAGTTTTGTCATTGCTATGGGGACAGCGGGAACTGGAGGCTTTACCGTCTATAACGACGGAATTGCCCACTATGGCAGCTCACTAATTACCTATCTGGTCAGTATCGGAGTTCTGGTTTTTGGGGTAAATTTCAACCTCTACTACTACCTCATGCTCCGTCGCATCAAGGCCTTCTTTGGAGATGAAGAGCTTAGGGCTTACTTGGTCATTGTACTGGTTTCTACAGGCTTGATTAGCCTCAACACCCTCTACCTCTACCCAGGGTTTTCAAAGAGCTTTGAAATGACCTTCTTCCAGGTTTCCAACATCATTACAACAACTGGTTTTGGATATGGAGATATTACCAACTGGCCCCTCTTCTCCCAATTTATCCTCCTTTTCCTCATGGCAATCGGTGGCTCTGCTGGATCAACTGCAGGTGGACTCAAGATTATTCGAGGCCTCATCCTTTCAAAAATTGCCAAAAACCAAATTTTGTCAATCCTATCGCCCCACCGTGTTTTGACCCTCCATGTGAATCAAACGGTGATTGATAAGGATACCCAGCATAAGATTCTCAAGTACTTTGTCATCTATGCTATGATTTTGCTAGCGCTTATCTTTATTGTCAGCCTAGATAGCAATGATTTTCTGGTCGTGACCAGCGCTGTCTTTAGCTGTTTCAATAATATCGGGCCTATTCTAGGAACCACTTCTAGTTTCTCAATCTTTAGTCCCATCTCAAAAATTCTCCTATCCTTTGCAATGATTGCAGGGCGCTTGGAGATTTACCCAATCCTACTTCTCTTTATGAAAAGAACTTGGTCTAAGAGATAAAATTCAAACCACATCAGCTTCGCCTTGCCGTATATATGTGACTGACTTTGTCAGTCTTANNAATCAAAACCACCAGTGTGAACTGGTGGTTTGTTCTGCGGCTATAAGCCGCTTCTACCGGCCAGGGCCAAAGGCCCACCGAAATAGCTTCCTCGCGCACCACTTTCCCGAGCAGGTGCTAAAGCACCTTAGTTACTTCCTCTTATTTATTTCGCCAGTAAACGGATCTACTGACTCGAATAACGTGAGCTGGTCTGCTACTCTGTCTTCTTGTAATTGATTCTGAATATATTCAGCTATCACTTTCTGATTACGGCCTACCGTATCTACATAATAGCCTCTACACCAAAACTTGCGATTGCCATATTTGTATTTTAAATTCGCATGCTTATCAAAAATCATCAAACTGCTCTTGCCCTTTAAATAGCCCATAAAGGACGAAACACTAAGTTTCGGAGGAATACTGATAAGCATGTGAATATGGTCTGAACAAGCATTCGCTTCATGGATTATTACACCCTTACGCTCACATAAGTCACGTATGATTCTTCCGATACTAGCTTTGTATCTGCCATAAATGATTTGACGACGATATTTGGGTGCAAAAACAATATGATATTTACAATTCCATGTGGTATGTGATAAACTTTGATTATCCTCTCTCATGAGGTACCTCCTGTATGATATGTTGTAGTGGCGGAGAAACCACTTCTATCTTATCATTTTAGGAGGTTCTTTTTGTTACCACGCTAAAAGCTCTATGGAACCACTAGCATAGCTAGTGGTTTTCGGGAGACAAAAATACCACCAAGAGGCGGTAGAGAAATATGGACAAGAAGTCATGGACCAAGCGCTGGAGCGCCAGAAAGGTCACGAAGACGAGGCTACGGCTGCCTTCAACCAAGTTTTTCAAGCCTTAGCACAAAATCTTCAAGCTGGTCTGCCTGTAACAGCAACTGAAAACCAAGAGCAAACAGCCAAGCTCTTGCAAGCCATTCGTACTTATGGATTTGATTGTACTATTGAAGTATTCGGTCATATCGGTAAAGGCTACGTCTATAACCCAGAGTTTAAGGAAAATATTGACAAATTTGGTACTGGAACAGCCCAGTACACATCAGATGTCATTGCCCACTATGTCCAAACTCAAGCAAAATAAAATCGGAGGAGTAATCTTCCGATTTTTTCTATTAAAAGTTCTTTAATCATAATGCAGACTTCCCGCCACCCAGCCGGTACAGAGGGCAGAAGTGATGTTAAAGCCACCCGTGTGGGCATTTATATCCATAACTTCGCCTGCAAAGTGGAGGCCAGGTACCAGCTTACTTTCAAGGGTTTTAGGATTGATTTCCTTGAGACTGACACCACCTTTGGTGACAAAGGACTTGGCAAGAGACATTTTTCCAGTTACAGGAATTTTAAGTCCTTTAATGGACTGGACAAGTTGTTCACGTTCCTTTTCAGTCAGTTGTTTGACTTTGTCAGGATAGCCTTGCACAAAAAACTCTGCCAAGCGTTCTGGTAACAAGGTTTTTAAGGCATTTTTTAGAGCTTTTTCTCGATTTTCTTCTAGGAATTTAGCCAAGTCCTTCTCAGAAAGCTGAGGCAAAACATCCAGTGAGAGAATCTCCCCACCCTTGACAAAGCTAGACATACGTAGGGCAGCAGGGCCTGACAAACCAAAGTGGGTAAAAAGCAAATCGTGAGTGATGACACGCTTGCCATAACTTAGAGTCACATCATCCAGCGAAATCCCCTGCAAGGCCTTATGTGGAAAATCTGTTAATAAAGGACTTTCAGCAGCTTCAAGCTCGGTGATGGTGTGTTTAAAATGGCGAGCAATCTCGTGACCAAAACCAGTCGAACCAGTCGAAGGATAGGATTTTCCACCAGTTGTGACAATGAGTTTCTCACAAGTGAAGACTTGGTTAGCTGACTTCAGGACAAATTGCTCATCTACTTTTTTAACCGAAACAATTTCGGTTTGAGTAGCAACTTGACCACCTAGTTCAGTGATTTTCTTTTCCAAAGCTTCGATAATAGTCCGAGACTTGTCACTAGCTGGAAAGACGCGTCCGTGGTCTTCGACCTTAAGTTTAACACCATTTTCTGTAAAAAAGTTGATGATGTCATGATTATCGAACTGGGAGAAAACACTGTAAAGAAAGCGTCCGTTTCCAGGAATTCCAGCTAGTAGGTCGTCCAAGCTACCATTGTTGGTCACATTGCAACGTCCCCCACCAGTCCCAGCTAACTTTTTTTCCAAGTTTCCGATTTTTTTCGATGAGGAGGGTTTTCTGTCCATAAAAGCTACTGGAAATCGTAGCCATCATACCAGCAGGTCCTCCACCGATGACAATAGTATCAAAATGTTTCATAGCTCTATTGTACCACAAAAAAACAAGAGATGATGGTTACCTCTTGTCAAGAATGCAATTAATCAATTTCATAGCCCATCAGCAGACCGCCATCTTCTGCATAGAAACTGCAGAGACCAGATGTTGGGAGAATTTTAATATCCGCCTGTGGGAAGGTTTCACGGATTAGGTCTGAAAGCTGTTGGCAACATTTCTCGTTATTGCGTTGGGCCATAACAATACGGCCACCAGCATATCCTGCTTTCACTAACTCTTCATAGGCTGCTTGAACTGACTTCTTTGCTCCTCTTGCTTTTTGTAGCAATTCGAGGGTTCCAGTTTCACTAGCTTCCCCAACCATACGGATATTTAGAAGGCCAACGACCGTACCGATAAGCTTGCTCAAACGGCCGTTCTTCACCAAGTTATCGACTTTGGCTAGGACAAAGAGCAACTTAGTTTTTTCTTGATAGGCGGTGATAGCTTCAACCACTTCTTCAAAAGATAAGCCCTGGTCAATCAAGTCATTTAATTTTTCTACGAGCAAGTCAACTTCTCCACCAGCAGACAAACTATCAATTACATGAATCTTAGTGTCAGGATGGTCTTCCAGATAAATATTCTTGGCCAGTTGCGCACTATTGTGACTACCAGAAAGAGTACCAGTGATGGTTACTAGGAAAATGTTTTTGGCACCTTCAAATGCTCGCAAATAATCATCTGGGCTTGGACAAGCTGATTTTGAAGCTTCTGCGGTTGCATACATGGTTTTCATCATATGGTCAATATCAAGACTGGCATCATCAACAAAGACCTGATCAGCTACTTGAATGGTTAAGGGGACACTTACAAAGGTTGTGTTAATAGCTGGTGTTGGCAGTTGACGATAATCACAACCAGAGTCAGCAATAATCTTCCAAGTCATAGAAATTCTCCATCTTTGTCAGTTATACATTGACAAAGGTTCTGTCTTTTTTTACAATTATATCATGAAAACCCTTGAAACAAAAGCATCATCCGTCTGTTGTGACAAGTAGAAAGAAAATGTTATGTCTGAACGTAGAATCTCTGAAAAGTCTCTTGAAAATCTCAGAAAATCAAACCAAGAATCCAATTTATTAACCAGAGAAGCCATTGAAACAGCCCTCTTGCAACTCTTGGAAAAAAAGGAACTGACCAAGATTAGTATTTCTGAATTGGTCAAACGTGCAGGTGTTTCGCGTGCGGCCTTTTATCGCAATTATGACTCCAAAGAGGAAATTTTAGAAAGCGTCTTTAAACGAACTGTCCACAATATTATGGAACAGCTGCATCATTACGATTTAAAGACAGACCTTTATTTGGTTTGGGTTCACCTTTTCCGGGAGGCCAGAAAGGAAGTTAGAGTGATTCAATTGGCCTTGGATTACCATCTGGAAAAAATCTTTGTCCAAGCCATGCAGGAATTTCTAGAAAAATACCATGGGAAATCAAAAGGTGTCAGCTCTTATCTTCATTCCTTCTGGAGCTCAGCCATCGTCTCTGTCCTTCTAAAATGGATCAAGGATGGCATGAAGGTACCAGCTGAAAAGATTGCAGATTTAGGTTTACCATTTTTTAAAAAATAGAGAAATAGGAGAAAAGAGATGACTGAAAAAAGACTGGCCTGGGATGAGTATTTTGCAGCCCAAGCCCTACTAATTGCCAATCGTTCCACTTGTAAACGTGCTAAAGTGGGCGCGATTCTGGTAAAAGATAATAAGGTTATTTCCACTGGTTACAATGGTTCGGTGTCAGGAACTGAGCATTGTATTGATCACGAATGTTTGGTCATTGAAGGCCACTGTGTTCGCACCCTTCACGCTGAGGTCAATGCTATCCTTCAAGGTGCTGAGCGTGGTGTTCCCAAAGGCTTTACAGCCTATGTGACCCATTTTCCTTGTCTCAACTGTACCAAACAATTATTGCAGGTTGGTTGCAAGCGCGTGGTTTATATCAACCAGTACCGAATGGACGACTATGCCCAATACCTTTATCAAGAAAAAGGGACAGAATTGACCCATTTACCACTTGAGACAGTACAGACAGCTCTTAAAGAGGCTGATCTAATGTAAAAATTATCAAAAATAAATGGTTTAGAAAGATTTTTAAACCGTTTTTTGGTATAATAAGAAGAATAAATTGAAAGAAGGAATTCCAAAAATGGGAAAAATTGAAGTTATTAATCACCCGCTGATTCAACACAAATTGTCAATTTTGCGTCGTACAGATACTTCTACAAAAGCTTTTCGTGAGCTAGTAGATGAGATTGCAATGTTGATGGGGTATGAAGTACTTCGTGATCTTCCACTAGAAGATGTGGAAATCGAAACACCAATTACAAAAACAGTTCAAAAACAATTGGCAGGTAAGAAATTGGCTATCGTTCCAATCTTGCGTGCAGGTATCGGGATGGTTGATGGTCTCTTGAGCTTGGTTCCAGCTGCTAAGGTTGGTCACATCGGTATGTACCGTGATGAAGAAACACTTCAACCAGTTGAGTATTTGGTGAAATTGCCTGAGGACATTAACCAACGTCAAATTTTTGTAGTAGATCCAATGTTGGCAACAGGTGGCTCAGCAATCTTGGCCGTTGACTCACTTAAAAAACGTGGCGCATCAAATATTAAATTTGTCTGCCTTGTATCAGCACCAGAAGGTGTAAAAGCCCTTCAAGAAGCTCATCCAGATGTAGAAATCTTTACAGCAGCCTTGGATGAACGCTTGAACGAACACGGTTATATCGTCCCAGGTCTTGGAGATGCTGGGGACCGCTTGTTCGGTACGAAATAAGATCGAAAAGAAGATTGACTTGGAAAAGAATTTCCTGTTGTGAAAGGGGGTTGAGTTTTTGTTTCTGTCTAATGAAAACAGAGCAAAAATTTGACCTTTTTTGACCAAGATATTATAATAGTCTTATCTTCAGTCATCTGACCAACAAAATTAAAATTCAAAAGGAGAAATAAATGATTCCTGTAGTTATTGAACAAACAAGCCGTGGAGAACGTTCCTACGATATATACTCACGTCTTCTCAAAGACCGCATCATTATGCTGACTGGTCCAGTTGAAGACAATATGGCTAACTCTGTTATTGCCCAATTGCTTTTCTTGGATGCCCAAGATAGTACAAAAGATATTTACCTTTATGTCAATACACCAGGTGGTTCTGTTTCAGCTGGTTTGGCAATCGTAGATACCATGAACTTTATCAAGGCAGATGTCCAAACCATCGTTATGGGAATGGCTGCATCTATGGGAACAGTCATCGCATCAAGTGGAGCAAAAGGCAAACGTTTCATGCTTCCAAATGCTGAATACATGATTCACCAACCAATGGGCGGTACAGGTGGTGGTACTCAACAAACCGATATGGCGATTGCTGCAGAACATTTGCTTAAAACTCGTAAAACCTTGGAAAAAATCTTGGCTGAAAATTCAGGTCAGTCAATCGAAAAAGTTCACGCAGATGCAGAACGTGATAACTGGATGAGTGCCCAAGAAACACTTGAATATGGCTTTATTGATGAAATCATGGCCAACAATTCATTGAACTAATGATGAAAGAAGGCAAACTCGACTGAGTTTGCTTTTTTTGGTATAATAGAGGGAGATTTCTTAGAAAGAGGATTTATCATGTTTGAAAAAGTCAATCGATCTGGATTGATTATCTATCTTTACTATAATCGTGATGCCAAAAAACTGCAGGATTATGGAGATATTACCTATCATTCCAAGAAACATCGTTACTTACAACTCTATGTTCCAACTCAAGAAGTGGAGCAATTGGCCGGACGCTTGAGCAAGGAAAAATTTATTAAAAAAGTTAGGGTTTGTCATATCCAAGAGTTGGAAACACCCTTTGTGGGCAATCTTTATCGATAGGAAAACGTTATCAGATAAAAATTTAAAGAAAAGTGTTGACAATTTTCTGATAATTCGATATATTCTTAACAGACTATTTAAGAAATAAGGAGACAAAAAAAGATGAAGAAAAAATTTGCCCTATCCTTTGTGGCGCTTGCAAGTGTAGCACTTCTTGCAGCCTGTGGAGAAGTGAAGTCTGGAGCAGTCAACACTGCTGGTAACTCAGTAGAGGAAAAGACAATTAAAATCGGGTTTAACTTTGAAGAATCAGGTTCTTTAGCTGCATACGGAACAGCTGAACAAAAAGGTGCCCAATTGGCTGTTGATGAAATCAATGCCGCAGGTGGTATCGATGGAAAACAAATCGAAGTAGTCGATAAAGATAATAAGTCTGAAACAGCTGAGGCTGCTTCAGTTACAACTAACCTTGTAACCCAATCTAAAGTATCAGCAGTCGTAGGACCTGCGACATCTGGTGCGACTGCAGCTGCGGTAGCGAACGCTACAAAAGCAGGTGTTCCATTGATCTCACCAAGTGCGACTCAAGATGGATTGACTAAAGGTCAAGATTACCTCTTTATCGGAACTTTCCAAGATAGCTTCCAAGGAAAAATTATCTCAAACTATGTTTCTGAAAAATTAAATGCTAAGAAAGTTGTTCTTTACACTGACAATGCCAGTGACTATGCTAAAGGGATTGCCAAATCTTTCCGCGAGTCATACAAGGGTGAAATCGTTGCAGATGAAACTTTCGTAGCAGGTGACACAGACTTCCAAGCAGCCCTTACAAAAATGAAAGGGAAAGACTTTGATGCTATCGTTGTTCCTGGTTACTATAATGAGGCTGGTAAGATTGTAAACCAAGCGCGTGGTATGGGAATTGACAAACCAATCGTTGGTGGTGATGGATTTAACGGTGAAGAGTTTGTACAACAAGCAACTGCTGAAAAAGCATCAAACATCTACTTTATCTCAGGTTTCTCACCTACTGTAGAAGTTTCAGCTAAAGCCAAAGCCTTCCTTGACGCTTACCGCGCTAAGTACAATGAAGAGCCTTCAACATTTGCAGCCTTGGCTTATGACTCAGTTCACCTTGTAGCAAACGCAGCAAAAGGTGCTAAAAACTCAGGTGAAATCAAGGATAATCTTGCTAAAACAAAAGACTTTGAAGGTGTAACTGGTAAAACAAGCTTCGATGCGGACCACAACACAGTTAAAACTGCTTACATGATGACCATGAACAATGGTAAGGTTGAAGCAGCAGAAGTTGTAAAACCATAATAGAAAAATGTTGAAATAGGGAATGAGCCTTTGACTCACTCCCTGTTTCGATGTTTAAGAACCTATCAAAAAGTGAGGGAAAAACCTCGGAATTATATATAGAAAGAGTGAATCTTATGCTCCAACAACTAGTAAATGGTTTGATTCTAGGTAGTGTTTATGCGCTGTTAGCCCTAGGATATACCATGGTTTACGGAATTATCAAGCTCATCAATTTCGCCCACGGTGATATTTATATGATGGGAGCCTTTATCGGTTATTTCTTGATCAATTCTTTCCAAATGAATTTTTTTGTAGCGCTTATTGTAGCGATGCTAGCGACAGCCATCCTTGGTGTCGTGATTGAGTTCCTTGCTTACCGACCTTTGCGTCACTCTACTCGTATTGCTGTTTTGATTACAGCTATTGGGGTTTCTTTCCTACTGGAGTATGGCATGGTCTATCTGGTTGGTGCCAATACTCGTGCCTTTCCTCAAGCGATTCAAACAGTTCGCTATGATTTGGGACCAGTTAGCCTAACAAATGTGCAGTTAATGATCTTGGCCATTTCCTTGATTTTGATGATTTTGTTACAGGTCATTGTCCAAAAGACTAAGATGGGGAAAGCCATGCGTGCTGTATCTGTAGATAGCGATGCGGCACAATTGATGGGGATCAATGTAAACCGTACGATCAGCTTTACCTTCGCTTTGGGTTCAGCTCTTGCGGGTGCGGCTGGTGTTCTGATTGCCCTCTATTATAACTCTCTTGAGCCTTTGATGGGGGTTACTCCAGGTCTTAAGTCTTTCGTTGCCGCGGTACTTGGTGGTATCGGAATCATTCCTGGTGCGGCTCTTGGTGGCTTTGTGATTGGTCTATTAGAAACTTTTGCGACAGCCTTTGGGATGTCAGACTTCCGTGATGCCATTGTTTATGGAATCTTGTTGTTGATCTTGATTGTCCGCCCAGCTGGTATCCTTGGTAAAAATGTGAAAGAGAAGGTGTAAGCGATGAAGGAAAATTTAAAAGTTAATATTCTATGGTTACTCCTTTTATTAGCTGGCTATGGCTTGATTAGTGTACTGGTTTCAGTCGGAGTACTCAACCTATTCTATGTACAGATTTTACAACAAATCGGAATTAATATTATTCTGGCTGTTGGTCTCAACTTAATCGTTGGTTTTTCAGGACAATTTTCACTTGGGCATGCTGGTTTCATGGCGATTGGTGCCTATGCCGCTGCTATTATTGGTTCTAAATCACCAACCTACGGAGCCTTCTTTGGAGCTATGCTTGTAGGGGCTTTGCTTTCAGGAGCAGTTGCCTTGCTTGTCGGAATTCCAACCTTGCGCTTGAAGGGGGACTATCTTGCAGTAGCGACTCTAGGTGTTTCTGAAATTATCCGTATCTTTATCATCAATGGTGGAAGCCTTACAAATGGTGCAGCAGGTATCTTGGGAATTCCAAACTTTACAACTTGGCAAATGGTTTACTTCTTTGTTGTGATTACAACCATTGCAACCTTGAACTTCTTGCGTAGTCCAATTGGTCGTTCAACCCTCTCTGTTCGTGAGGATGAAATCGCTGCTGAGTCAGTTGGGGTTAATACGACTAAAATTAAAATCATCGCTTTTGTCTTTGGTGCCATTACTGCGAGTATTGCAGGGTCACTTCAGGCAGGATTTATCGGTTCAGTTGTACCGAAAGATTACACTTTCATCAACTCAATCAACGTTTTGATTATTGTTGTCTTTGGTGGACTTGGTTCCATTACAGGTGCCATTGTATCGGCTATTGTTCTGGGAATTTTGAATATGCTTCTCCAAGACGTAGCTAGTGTGCGTATGATTATTTACGCTTTGGCCTTGGTCTTGGTAATGATTTTCAGACCAGGTGGACTCCTTGGAACATGGGAATTGAGCCTATCACGTTTCTTTAAAAAATCTAAGAAGGAGGAATAAAACTAATGGCATTACTTGAAGTAAAACAGTTAACCAAACATTTTGGCGGTCTAACAGCTGTTGGAGATGTGACTCTTGAATTGAACGAAGGGGAACTGGTTGGACTAATCGGTCCAAACGGAGCTGGGAAAACCACTCTTTTCAACCTCTTGACGGGTGTTTATGAACCAAGCGAGGGAACAGTAACCCTAGATGGTCACCTTTTGAATGGAAAGGCACCTTATAAGATTGCTTCTTTAGGACTTGGACGTACTTTCCAAAATATCCGTCTCTTTAAAGATTTAACCGTTTTGGACAATGTTTTGATTGCCTTTGCCAACCATCACAAACAACATGTTTTTGCTAGTTTCTTACGCTTACCAGCTTTTTACAAGAGTGAAAAAGAATTAAAATCTAAAGCTTTAGAATTGCTGAAAATCTTTGATTTAGATGGTGATGCAGAGACTCTTGCTAAAAACCTCGCCTACGGACAACAACGTCGTTTGGAAATTGTTCGTGCCCTCGCTACGGAACCTAAAATTCTCTTTTTAGATGAACCAGCAGCAGGTATGAACCCTCAGGAAACAGCTGAATTGACTGAGTTAATTCGTCGTATCAAAGATGAATTTAAGATTACGATTATGCTGATTGAACACGATATGAATCTGGTCATGGAAGTAACAGAACGTATCTACGTACTTGAATATGGCCGTTTGATTGCTCAAGGAACTCCAGACGAAATTAAGACCAATAAACGCGTTATCGAAGCTTATCTAGGAGGTGAAGCCTAATGTCTATGTTAAAAGTTGATAATCTTTCTGTGCATTATGGTATGATTCAAGCAGTCCGTGATGTAAGCTTTGAAGTTAATGAAGGAGAAGTTGTTTCCCTTATCGGTGCCAATGGTGCTGGTAAAACAACCATTCTCCGTACCTTGTCAGGTTTGGTTAGACCAAGCTCTGGAAAGATTGAATTTTTAGGTCAAGAAATCCAAAAAATGCCGGCTCAGAAAATCGTGGCAGGTGGTCTTTCACAAGTTCCAGAAGGACGCCACGTCTTTCCTGGCTTGACTGTTATGGAAAATCTTGAAATGGGAGCTTTTTTGAAGAAAAATCGTGAAGAAAATCAAGCTAACTTGAAGAAGGTCTTTTCACGCTTCCCACGTCTTGAAGAACGGAAGAACCAAGATGCAGCTACTCTTTCAGGGGGGGAACAACAAATGCTTGCCATGGGACGCGCTCTTATGTCAACACCAAAACTTCTTCTTTTAGATGAACCATCAATGGGACTTGCCCCAATCTTTATCCAAGAGATTTTTGATATCATTCAAGATATCCAGCAACAAGGAACAACCGTCCTCTTGATTGAACAAAATGCCAATAAAGCACTTGCAATCTCTGACCGAGGCTATGTATTGGAAACAGGAAAAATCGTCCTATCAGGAACAGGAAAAGAACTCGCTTCATCAGAAGAAGTCAGAAAAGCATATCTAGGTGGCTAAAACAATCCAGTGGATTGTTTTAGTCGGCAGATGAAGATTACGAAGTAATCATCAATATAGTCCTGGGGACCTTTTTAGTCGGCAGATAAAGATTACGAAGTAATCATCATTATAGTCCTGGGGACCTTTTTAGTCGCTGAATAGAGATTGCGAAGCAATCATCCGAATCCGAGGGATTGTTTTAGTCGGCATATTTAGATTGCAAACAAATCTACATCTACACTGAAAGATAAATTTCTAATAATTGAAAAAATCGAATGAAACGTATCTTACCTTCATTCACAGAGCTCGATTTCAGAGCTCTTTTTGCTAGGTTATTCATACTTTTCTGAATTTTGAAAAAGAAATGTAAGCGTTTGATAGATTTGCAAAAAGATTGTATAATAGGGATAAGAATAGAAAAGGAGAAGTCTCATGGCAGTTAAAGATTTTATGACCCGCAAGGTAGTTTATATTAGTCCAGATACAACAGTATCTCATGCAGCAGATTTGATGAGAGAGCAAGGGTTGCACCGCTTGCCTGTTATCGAAAATGATCAATTGGTTGGTTTGGTAACTGAGGGAACCATTGCCCAAGCTAGCCCATCAAAAGCAACCAGTCTTTCTATCTATGAGATGAATTATCTTCTAAATAAGACAAAAGTAAAAGATGTCATGATTCGCGATGTTGTCACTGTTTCAGGCTATGCGAGTCTAGAAGATGCAACTTATCTGATGTTGAAAAACAAGATTGGTATTCTTCCTGTAGTAGATAACCATCAAGTCTATGGGGTTATTACGGACCGTGACGTTTTCCAAGCCTTTCTTGAAATTGCTGGTTATGGAGAAGAAGGAATTCGTGTGCGCTTTGTTACAGAAGATGAAGTTGGCGTTCTTGGTAAGATTGTTTCTCTAATCGTTGAAGAAAATTTGAATATCTCCCATACAGTCAATATTCCGCGTAAGGATGGTAAGGTCATTATCGAAGTGCAAATCGATGGATCAATTGATTTACCAGCCTTGAAAGAAAAATTTGAAGCAAATGGTATTCAAGTGGAAGAAATCACTCGCACTTCAGCAAAAGTCTTGTAAGAAGGGAAGCCGAAAGGCTTCTTTTTTCATAAAAAAGGGATTATAGCAAAAGATGGAAAGAAATGATAAAATATGCTATAATGAAATGATGTAAAAAAGGAGTATTTATGGACATTTCAGTAATCCGTCAAAAAATTGACGCAAATCGTGAAAAATTAGCTTCTTTCAGGGGGTCTCTTTGACCTCGAAGGGCTAGAGGAAGAGATTGCCATCTTGGAAAACAAGATGACAGAACCTGATTTTTGGAATGATAATATTGCGGCCCAAAAAACGTCGCAAGAATTAAATGAATTAAAAAACACCTATAACACCTTCCACAAAATGGAAGAGTTGCAGGATGAAGTCGAAATTTTATTGGACTTTTTAGCTGAAGACGAGTCAGTTCAAGAAGAACTGGTAGAGCAGTTAGCCGAACTTGATAAGATGATGACCAGCTATGAGATGACTCTACTCTTGTCAGAACCTTATGACCACAACAATGCCATCTTGGAAATCCATCCAGGTTCTGGTGGTACTGAGGCTCAGGACTGGGGTGATATGTTGCTTCGTATGTATACTCGTTATGGTAATGCTAAAGGCTTTAAAGTGGAAGTATTGGATTACCAAGCAGGGGATGAAGCTGGTATCAAGTCAGTAACCTTATCATTTGAAGGGCCTAATGCCTATGGTCTTCTCAAGTCAGAAATGGGGGTACACCGTTTGGTGCGAATTTCACCATTTGACTCTGCCAAACGTCGCCATACATCTTTCACATCCGTAGAAGTGATGCCTGAGTTGGACGATACCATTGAAGTGGAAATCCGGGAAGATGACATCAAGATGGATACCTTCCGTTCAGGTGGTGCCGGTGGACAAAATGTCAATAAGGTTTCAACAGGTGTACGTTTAACCCACATTCCAACTGGAATTGTTGTTCAATCAACAGTGGATCGTACCCAGTATGGAAATAGAGATCGTGCCATGAAGATGTTGCAGGCTAAGCTCTATCAAATGGAGCAAGAAAAGAAAGCTGCGGAGGTAGATTCCCTCAAGGGTGAGAAAAAAGAAATCACATGGGGAAGCCAAATCCGTTCTTATGTCTTCACTCCTTATACTATGGTAAAAGATCACCGAACTAGCTTTGAGGTTGCTCAGGTAGATAAGGTTATGGACGGAGACCTAGATGGTTTTATCGATGCCTATCTCAAGTGGCGAATCAGCTAAGATAGAAAGGAACTCACATGTCAATCATTGAAATGAGAGATGTCGTTAAAAAATACGACAACGGAACGACTGCCCTACGCGGTGTTTCGGTCAGCGTTCAACCGGGAGAATTTGCTTACATCGTAGGACCTTCAGGAGCAGGGAAGTCAACTTTTATTCGTTCTCTGTATCGTGAAGTAAAAATCGATAAAGGAAGCCTATCAGTTGCTGGTTTTAATCTAGTTAAGATTAAAAAGAAAGATGTCCCACTTCTACGTCGTAGTGTTGGGGTTGTCTTCCAGGATTATAAATTGTTGCCAAAGAAAACGGTATATGAAAATATTGCTTACGCTATGGAAGTAATCGGAGAAAATCGCCGTAATATCAAAAAACGAGTGATGGAAGTTTTGGACTTGGTTGGCTTGAAGCACAAGGTTCGTTCTTTCCCAAATGAGCTCTCAGGTGGAGAGCAACAGCGGATTGCGATTGCGCGTGCCATTGTAAATAATCCCAAAGTATTGATAGCCGATGAACCAACAGGAAACCTGGACCCTGATAATTCATGGGAAATTATGAATCTCTTGGAACGGATTAACCTACAAGGGACAACTATTTTGATGGCGACTCATAATAGCCAGATTGTAAATACCTTGCGCCACCGTGTCATTGCCATTGAAAATGGCCGTGTCGTTCGTGACGAATCAAAAGGAGAGTATGGATACGATGATTAGTAGATTTTTTCGCCATTTATTTGAAGCCTTAAAAAGTTTGAAACGAAATGGTTGGATGACAGTAGCTGCTGTCAGTTCAGTCATGATTACTTTGACCTTGGTGGCAATATTTGCTTCTGTTATTTTCAATACAGCGAAACTAGCTACAGATATTGAAAATAATGTCCGTGTAGTAGTTTATATCCGAAAGGATGTGGAAGATAACAGTCAGACAATTGAAAAAGAAGGTCAAACTGTTACAAATAATGACTACCACAAGGTATATGATTCTTTGAAGAACATGTCTACGGTTAAGAGTGTTACGTTTTCGAGTAAGGAAGAACAATATGAAAAATTAACCGAGACAATGGGAGATAACTGGAAAATCTTTGAAGGAGATGCCAATCCTCTCTATGATGCCTATATTGTAGAGGCAAACACTCCAAATGATGTAAAAACTATAGCCGAAGATGCTAAAAAAATTGAAGGTGTCTCTGAGGTTCAAGATGGCGGTGCCAATACAGAAAGACTCTTCAAGTTAGCTTCATTTATCCGTGTTTGGGGACTAGGGATTGCTGCCTTGTTAATTTTTGTCGCAGTTTTCTTGATTTCAAATACCATTCGTATTACTATTATTTCCCGCAGTCGCGAAATTCAAATCATGCGCTTGGTCGGAGCTAAAAACAGTTATATTCGTGGACCGTTCTTGTTAGAAGGAGCCTTTATCGGTTTATTGGGAGCTATCGCACCATCTGTTTTGGTCTTTATTGTTTATCAAATGGTTTACCAATCTGTTAACAAATCGTTGGTAGGACAAAATCTATCTATGATTAGTCCAGATTTATTTAGTCCGTTGATGATTGCCCTACTATTTGTGATTGGAATTTTTATTGGTTCACTGGGATCAGGAATATCCATGCGTCGATTCTTGAAAATTTAGGTAAAATAATTACTTTTATGAGGAGGTTGTAAAATCTCCTTTTTTGCTACAAAAATTTTAGAAAAGGGACTTCTAATACTCAATGAAAATCAAAGAGCAAACTAGGTAGCTCGCCACAGGATGCTCAAAATACTGATTTGAGGTTGTAGAAAGTCAGTCACATATATACGGTAAGACGACGCTGACGTGGTTTGAAGAGATTTTCGAAGAGTATAAAGAAGTTGCTCAGAGAAGATTCTTGATGGATAATTTGAACTTGAAATTTAGAACCTAGAAAATTTTTGAAAAAAGAGGATTTTTTTGAATAAAAGCCTTTACAAAAAAAATTAAAGTGGTATAATTAAATCATAAAAGGTGCAAACGTTTTCGTAAAACGTTTGCCTAAATAAAAATAAAGGAGATTTGAATGATGAAAGATACATTCAAAAATGTCTTGTCTTTCGAATTTTGGCAAAAATTCGGTAAGGCTTTGATGGTGGTTATCGCGGTTATGCCGGCTGCTGGTTTGATGATTTCAATCGGTAAGTCTATCGTGATGATTAACCCTAACTTTGCTCCACTCGTTATTACTGGTGGTGTCCTAGAGCAAATCGGTTGGGGGGTTATCGTTAACCTTCATATCTTGTTTGCCCTCGCTATTGGAGGAAGCTGGGCTAAGGAACGTGCTGGTGGTGCGTTTGCGGCAGGTCTTGCCTTTATCCTAATCAACCGTATCACTGGTACAATCTTTGGTGTATCAGGAGACATGTTGAAGAATCCAGAAGCTATGGTAACAACTCTCTTTGGTGGATCAATCAAAGTTGCTGATTACTTCATTAGTGTTATGGAAGCTCCAGCACTTAACATGGGTGTATTCGTAGGGATTATTTCTGGTTTTATTGGAGCAACTGCTTACAATAAATACTATAACTTCCGTAAGCTTCCTGATGCACTTTCATTCTTTAACGGAAAACGTTTTGTACCATTTGTAGTTATTCTTCGTTCAGTAATTGCTGCAATTCTACTTTCAGCTTTCTGGCCACTTGTGCAAACTGGTATCAATAGCTTTGGTATTTGGATTGCCAACTCACAAGAAACTGCACCAATCCTTGCACCATTCTTGTATGGTACTTTGGAACGTTTGCTCTTGCCATTTGGTCTTCACCATATGTTGACTATCCCAATGAACTACACAGCTCTTGGTGGTACTTATGACATTTTAACTGGTGCAGCTAAAGGTACTCAAGTATTTGGTCAAGACCCACTATGGCTTGCATGGGTAACAGACCTTGTTAATCTTAAAGGTACAGATGCAAGTCACTACCAACAATTGTTAGATACTGTTCACCCAGCTCGTTTCAAAGTTGGACAAATGATCGGGTCATTCGGTATCTTGATGGGTGTAATCGTGTCTATCTACCGTAATGTTGATACTGACAAGAAACATAAATACAAAGGTATGATGATTGCGACAGCTCTTGCAACATTCTTGACAGGGGTTACTGAACCAATCGAATACATGTTCATGTTCGTTGCAACACCTATGTATCTTGTTTACTCACTTGTTCAAGGTGCTGCCTTCGCTATGGCTGACGTTGTAAACCTACGTATGCACTCATTCGGTTCAATCGAGTTCTTGACTCGTACACCTATTGCAATCAGTGCTGGTATCGGTATGGATATCATTAACTTCGTTTGGGTAACTGTTCTCTTTGCCGTAATCATGTATTTTATCGCAAACTTCATGATTCAAAAATTCAACTACGCAACTCCAGGGCGTAACGGAAACTACGAAATTGCTGAAGGTTCAGAAGAATCTAGTAGCGAAGTGAAAGTTGCAGCAGGCTCTCAAGCTGTAAACATCATCAACCTTCTTGGTGGACGTGCAAATATCGTTGATGTTGACGCATGTATGACTCGTCTTCGTGTAACTGTTAAAGATGCAGATAAAGTAGGAAATGCAGAGCAATGGAAAGCAGAAGGAGCTATGGGTCTTGTCATGAAAGGACAAGGGGTTCAAGCTATCTACGGACCAAAAGCTGACGTATTGAAATCTGATATCCAAGATATCCTTGATTCAGGTGAAATCATTCCTGAAACTCTTCCAAGCCAAATGACTGAAGCACAACAAAACACTGTTCACTTCAAAGGTCTTACTGAGGAAGTTTACTCAGTAGCAGACGGTCAAGTTATTGCTTTGGAACAAGTAAAAGATCCAGTATTTGCTCAAAAAATGATGGGTGATGGATTTGCAGTAGAACCTGCAAATGGAAACATTGTATCTCCAGTTTCAGGTACTGTATCAAGCATCTTCCCAACAAAACATGCTCTTGGTATTGTGACTGAATCAGGTCTTGAAGTATTGGTTCACATTGGTTTGGACACAGTAAGTCTTGAAGGTAAACCATTTACAGTTCATGTTGCTGAAGGACAAAAAGTTGCAGCAGGAGATCTCCTTGTCACAGCTGACTTGGATGCTATCCGTGCAGCAGGACGTGAAACTTCAACAGTAGTTGTCTTCACAAATGGTGATGCAATTAAATCAGTTAAATTAGAAAAAACAGGTTCTCTTGCAGCTAAAACAGCAGTTGCTAAAGTAGAATTGTAATATACTTGAGGTTGGAAGCTGTATTCCAACCTCTTATTTTGGGAGAAAAGAATGAAATTTTTAACACTCAATACTCATAGTTGGATGGAAAAAGAAGCTGAGGAAAAATTCCAGATTTTGCTTGAGGATATTCTTGAAAAAGACTATGATTTGATTTGTTTCCAAGAAATCAATCAGGAGATCACTTCGCCAGAGGTGGAGGTTAATGACCTTTATCAAGCTTTGCCAGCAGCTGAGCCTATTCACCAAGATCACTATGTTAGACTCTTGGTTGAAAAGTTGTCTGAGCAAGGGAAAAATTACTACTGGACTTGGGCCTATAACCATATCGGTTATGATCGCTACCATGAAGGTGTAGCTATCTTGTCTAAAAAACCTATTGAAGCCAGAGAAATTTTGGTTTCAGATGTGGATGATCCAACAGACTATCATACTCGTCGTGTTGCCTTGGCTGAAACTGTAGTTGATGGTAAGGAGCTTGCAGTTGCAAGTGTCCACCTTTCTTGGTGGGATAAAGGTTTCCAAGAAGAATGGGCACGATTTGAGAATGTCTTGAAAGAATTGAACAAGCCACTTTTACTAGCTGGAGATTTCAACAACCCAGCTGGACAGGAAGGCTACCAAGCTATTTTGGCTAGTCCATTAGGCTTACAAGACGCTTTTGAAGTTGCTCAAGAGAAAAGCGGTAGCTATACCGTTCCACCAGAAATTGATGGCTGGAAAGGGAACACTGAACCCCTTCGAATCGATTATGTCTTTACTACCAAAGAGTTAGCGGTGGAAAATTTACATGTCGTATTTGATGGTAACAAGAGTCCACAAGTCAGTGATCACTATGGCTTGAGTGCTATTTTAAACTGGAAATAATAACTGATACTCTTCGAAAATCAAATTCAAACCACGTCAACGTCGCCTTGCCGTATATATGTGACTGACTTCGTCAGTCCTATCTACAACCTCAAAACAGTGTTTTGAGCAGCCTGCGGCTAGTTTCCTAGTTTGCTCTTTGATT